>NZ_CAJYIS010000063.1 GCF_913775425.1 uncultured Enterococcus sp. | reverse complement strand
TTACCATAAAAAAAAGATTTCGTATTCGGAAAGTGTTGGATTGGCGATGTTTCGGCTAATGCTATATAAATTGACATTAGTGGTTTATGCTGTTTTTTCTTTGCTACTTTTTGGGGCCACATTATATACAACACAGTCAAAAGCTTTTTGGTTCGTTTTATTAGGCTGTATCGTGACGTTAAGTATTGTAGCACTCTTACTGCTCTTGACATTTAGTCAAACGATTCAAGCATGGAACACGAAATTAGCTAAGCAAATTTTGCGAAAACCAAAATGGATCCAAAAAATCGATGAATTCAATGCGCAAGTCGATGCACTGCGCCAAACGGTTAAAGTATTGTTGTTAACACCTCGTGTTTTTTTTCAGTTACTTTTGATTAGTTTAGTGAAATTAGCGACATGGTATCTGATTCCAGTACTTTATCTTTACTTTAATCCAAATGATGTTTCCTTTTTCTTTGTTTTTGGTGCGATTTCGTTCGCTGTGATTTTAGCAGGTGTATTGCCTGCACCAGCTGGGATCGGTTCGTTTGAATTTGTCTATTTATTTATGTTTCAACCGTTATTTGGGACAGTCGAAACCGCTTCTTCGCTTGTTTTGTATCGCTTTGCGACGTATGTCTTGCCATTTTTGTTAGGGGCAGTCTATGTCTTTTGGGATAAGCAACGAACATTAAAACAAGAGTTTAAAGAAATGAGACAAAAAGAATAATCCGAAGCACTGTATAGTATAGCTAAACACCTCAGTACTCTGAATAAGGGATACTGAGGTGTTTTTCTTTTAAAATTGAAAGTAATCCGTAAGTTAAAGCGATGGTCTTTTTTTTAAGAAAAGGTAAAGTTGAGAGTAGAAAAGCAGATGAATTGTTTGACCTTTACTGACCATTAAGGTATAGTAAGCTTGTAAGGAAAAAATGTATGACACACGATGGGAGGAATACATCGATGGAAATTGAAAAAATGACAACGACTTTACAAAGTGCTTTAGCTGAAGCACAACAGATCGCGATAACCCGTCATCACCAAGAAATCGATATCGCACATCTTTGGAAGATTTTTTTACAGCCGAATCACTTTGCACGCAATCTATATAAGGATGCCGGTCTAGACGTAGACTTATTTGAACGTGAGATTGACCGTGAGTTAGATAAACTACCTGTAATTGAAGGATCACAAGTGACGTATGGTCAAAATATGAGTCAAAATTTATTTCACTTGTTTACACAAGCTGACCGAATTCGTAGTGAATTTGAAGATGAGTATCTTGCGACTGAGGTTGTCGTATTGGCTTTAATGGATATGAAAAATTATGGATTAACTAAATATCTACTACAACAAGGATTAACCTTAAAGAATTTAAAAGAATTAATTTTACAAATGCGAGGTGGAGAAAAAGTGACATCACAAAACCAAGAAGAAACCTATAAAGCATTAGAAAAATACGGTGTAGATCTAATCGAACAAGTCAAAAATGGCAAAATGGATCCAATTATCGGACGTGACGAAGAAATTCGAGACGTGATTCGGATATTGTCACGTAAGACAAAGAATAATCCAGTATTGATTGGAGAACCTGGAGTTGGGAAAACAGCGATTGTTGAAGGATTGGCCCAACGAATCGTTCGTAAAGACGTACCTGAAAACTTAAAAAACAAAACGATCTTCTCTTTAGATATGGGTGCACTGATTGCAGGTGCGAAATTTAGAGGAGAATTTGAGGAACGACTAAAAGCGGTATTGCAAGAAGTGAAAAAATCAGATGGACAAATCATCCTCTTTATTGATGAGATCCATACGATCGTAGGCGCCGGTAAAACAGAAGGCAGTATGGATGCTGGAAACTTATTAAAACCGATGCTCGCTCGGGGAGAATTGCATACGATCGGGGCAACTACGCTTGATGAATACCGTCAATATATGGAAAAAGACAAAGCATTAGAGCGTCGTTTCCAAAAAGTCTTAGTAAAAGAACCAACTGTCGAAGACACGATTTCTATTTTGCGTGGTTTGAAAGAACGCTTTGAGATTCATCACGGTGTGAATATCCACGATAATGCCTTAGTTGCAGCAGCTACATTATCGGATCGATATATCACAGACCGCTTCTTACCAGATAAAGCCATTGATTTGGTCGATGAAGCTTGTGCGACGATTCGGGTGGAAATGAATTCGATGCCGACTGAATTGGATCAAGTAACGCGCCGTTTGATGCAATTAGAAATTGAAGAAGCAGCTTTAAAGAAAGAAAAAGACGATGCTTCTAAAAAACGATTGAATTCATTACAAGAAGAATTGGCAAATCTACGTGAAGAAGCCAATACGATGAAGATGCAGTGGGAAACAGAAAAAGAAGAGGTCAATGCGATTTCAACGAAACGGGCCGAAATCGATCGGGCTCGCCATGAATTAGAAGATGCTGAAAACAACTATGATTTAGAACGTGCTGCTGTTTTGCGTCATGGAACGATTCCACAGTTAGAACAAGAGTTAAAAGATTTAGAAGTCAAAAACCAACAAGAGCTTTCACGAATGGTACAAGAATCAGTAACGGACAATGAGATCGCTACCGTTGTTGGTCGCATGACTGGAATTCCAGTCACAAAATTAGTTGAGGGCGAACGCGAAAAATTAATGAAATTAAATGAGACATTGCATTTACGCGTGATTGGACAAGATGAAGCGGTTGATGCAGTAAGCGATGCTGTCTTACGGTCTCGAGCAGGCTTGCAAGATCCAAATCGTCCACTCGGTTCATTCTTGTTCCTAGGCCCAACTGGTGTCGGAAAAACAGAATTGGCAAAAGCGTTAGCTGAAAATCTTTTTGATTCACAAGAGCATATGGTTCGCATCGACATGAGTGAATATATGGAAAAACATGCGGTCTCTCGTTTAGTAGGTGCACCTCCAGGCTATGTCGGATATGAAGAAGGGGGACAATTGACCGAAGCGGTACGTCGCAATCCCTATACGATCGTGTTATTAGATGAAATCGAAAAAGCACACCCAGATGTCTTCAATATCTTATTACAAGTATTAGATGACGGTCGTTTGACGGATTCTAAAGGACGTGTAGTAGACTTTAAAAATACCGTCATGATCATGACAAGTAATATTGGTTCACAATTATTACTTGAAGGTGTGACAAGTGAAGGAAAAATTCCAGAAGAAATCAAAGAGCAAGTCTTAACGATTCTTCGAGGTAGTTTCAAACCAGAGTTTTTAAATCGAATTGACGATACGATTTTATTTACACCACTAAGTTTAGATAATGTCGTGGGGATTGTCGATAAACTCGTTTCTCAAGTAACAAAACGTCTTGAGCACCAAGAAATCTATCTAACATTAAGTGATGAAGCGAAACGCTGGATTGCCAATGAAGCGTATGAACCTGCTTATGGTGCACGTCCGTTGAAACGATTTATCACTAAAGAAGTTGAAACACCACTAGCAAAAGAGATCATTTCTGGTCGAGTAACACCAAAAACGAACGTTACGATCGAATTATTAGAAGGACACTTAGTATTTGAAAATACACCGATTGAAGATTAGATGAAGAGTGAGCATATGATAAAATAGTTGCTCTTCTTTTAAAAATCATGCTATACTGAATATGCGAAATGAGATAAGTGTTCGATGAGTAACATAAAAGCCACCCCTATTGCGAGTAGGGGGTGGCTTTTTTTGCGCTAGCTGCGATTCTAGCGTATGGGTTAGCAAAGCAACTTGCTTAGTCATCGTCTTTCTCGTCTAACCAATGAGAAACTAGTTGAATTACTAGCCCAACGAAAAGTGGCGCGATAACCAATGAGATAAGGTCTTTCATGAGTAACACCCCCAATTGGGGCAAGTTGCCAATTATGAGTATAACATAGAAATGAAGCTAGTGATCAACCAAGCTTGAACCCTTTCAAGGAATCAATGATCTCATCGTCAGTAATACCGATGTAGCGTTTTGTTATTTCTTGAGAACTATGGTTAAAGATCATCATGAGTGTTGCGATATCATGAGTCTTTTTATAAAAATGATAGCCAAATGTCTTACGCAACGTATGGGTTCCAATATCATCACGACCCAATTTTTCAGCAATCTCACTATACAATTGATAGACTCTTTTTTCGCTAATGTGACGACCTTGTTGTCGACTAGGGAACAGCCAATCCTCTGCTTGCATCTCTTGTGTATACGCCTCGAATTCTTCGCGTAGACTATCGATAAAGATCGCTTTTTTCTTGCCCGTCTTTTTTTCAATGATCATAGGCTTTTTGACATGGCGGATATCGCCGACTTTTAAAGATACGATATCTGAAATACGTAAACCATTATTGATACCAAATAAAAATAAAAATTGATCTCGTTTATGGTTTGGTGTTCGACGTAACCAAAATTGAAAATCTTGGATTTCTTCGGTGGACCGTAATGGCTCGACTTTATACTTCATAAAATTATCTCCTTATACCAAAATATTCTGACATATCAATTTTCATTATATAGCAAAAAAATTGCTATCTCAAGTTTTACTAGTGTGAAAACCTAGGAAAACCAAGTGTTTAAGATAGCTATTTTATCTAAAATAGAGATGTCAGAATACTCTAACGATTTAACGACAGAGGTCTTGTTTTACAATCGATGTAGAGAATCGTATGAAAACGAAAAAAATAGTTGTGACAGAAGTCTGTCACAACTATTTTAAAAATAATCACCGAAATAAGCTTCCATATCCGGAATGATTCGTTCTAAGGTCAATAAGGTTTCTTGTGTGGTATACAAACGCTCGATTCTAGCTAAGTAAGCTGCACGACGATAGTTCATCATCAAACAGGTTAAGGTTTGAATATCTAAAGTCACGGCATCGCCGATAGGTTCATGCCCAATGATCACACGATGATCGATTTCATTATAGGTCAAACTAAAAATACCAGTGTTCCATTTTGCGACAGGATCAGTTACGACAAAATGAAATGGGCGGTCAAATGACTTAAATGGATAACGAGCCAAAAATTGGGTAACATCTACAATTCGCGCCATATAATAGGGTTCGATCGTTTCTTTGATCTGGCCGTCTTCTAATAAGAAGGCTAACGGTTCATTTTTATAGATATTGCCCTTCACCCAGTAGACCATTGAAAAATGAGCACTAATAAAATTCCATAATCCGTTACGGGCTTCTTGGGTCAAATAAAACATTTCACGAATATGGAAAACTTCTTCTGCTACCCAATAAAACAACACACCTTGTGGTTTTTGCTGCGCATCATAATAGATGGCAGCAGTTCGTTCTTCTTCATTTTCATAGCGCCAATATTCTTCCCAGTTAAACGGTGTTCGCTGTAAGGCACCATGATTGACTGTTGCAAATTGATCATAGACTGCAAAAACATCTGGATGATCGACTTCTTGACGTTCTACATAACCTGAGACAGGAACTGTTTTCGGCAATTGCGTGTCTCGAATCGAAAATGTCAATTTATCCGACATGATCTCCCAACCTTTGCGACGATAGTAAGGGATATTATAGGGATAGAGATAAGAGATCCATTGACCATCTTGACGCATTTGATTTAGCGCACGTTCCACTAACGCTTGCATGAGACCGTGTCCTGCGTATTCAGGATACGTCCCAACACCAGTTACGCCACCCATTTGGTACATCGTTCCGTGGATGTTGACGGTACAAGGATAGATGGCGATTTGTGAGATTAATTTTTCTTTGTGGAACCAACCGAAAACTTTGGATACTTCTAAAATCGGTTTTTTTGATTTGATCATCTCCCGTTTACTGTCAAATCCACTTTCTTCAATATCTGCTTCTGTAATCTGAAACACATAACTTAGTAATTCATTAAATTGATCCACGTCAGTTTCTTCGACATTGCGTATTTCAAACGCTTGACTTGAGTCGATATCCATATTTTCTCCTCCAATTGTTCGATTTCCTACATGAAGTATACCAAAGAATAAAAAGTTTGTTTAGTCCGAGTAGATAAAACACTTTTATTCTTTAGCATGCGTTGGTATAATAAGAAAAGTTGATTAAAGAAATGAAGGAGTAACTATGCATACACTAGAAGAAATGAAACAGCGCCAAGAGATGATTCGAAACTTTTCGATCATTGCGCATATCGATCACGGCAAGTCGACCTTAGCCGATCGGATTTTAGAAAAAACGAATACTGTTTCTTCACGCGAAATGCAAGCGCAATTATTAGATTCAATGGATCTAGAGCGTGAGCGTGGAATTACGATCAAATTAAATGCAGTTGAATTAAACTATACCGCTAAAGATGGAAAAACGTATATTTTCCACTTGATCGACACTCCTGGACATGTCGATTTCACCTACGAAGTCTCTCGTAGTTTAGCTGCTTGTGAAGGTGCCGTTTTAGTAGTCGATGCAGCTCAAGGAATTGAAGCGCAAACATTGGCGAATGTCTACTTAGCCTTAGACAATGACTTAGAGATTTTGCCAGTTATCAATAAAATCGATCTTCCTGCAGCAGATCCAGAACGTGTTCGTACTGAAATCGAAGATGTGATTGGAATCGATGCAAGCGAAGCGGTATTGGCTAGTGCAAAAGCGGGAATCGGAATCGAAGAGATTTTAGAACAAGTCGTTGATCTTGTGCCTGCACCGCAAGGAGATGTTGAAGCACCATTAAAAGCCTTGATCTTTGATTCAATTTATGACGCTTATCGTGGGGTCGTATTGAATATCCGGGTAATGGATGGTGTGGTAAAACCAGGTGATAAGATCCAAATGATGAGTAATGGGAAAACATTTGAAGTCACAGAAGTTGGTATTTTTTCACCAAAAACTATCAAGCGTGATTATCTAATGGTCGGAGACGTAGGCTATATCACAGCTGCAATCAAAACGGTTCAAGATACACGTGTAGGAGATACTGTGACACTAGCGAATAATCCAGCAACTGAAGCTTTAGAAGGGTATCGTCAGATGAACCCGATGGTCTATTGTGGATTGTATCCAATCGATACGTCTCGTTACAATGACTTGCGTGAAGCATTAGAAAAACTACAATTAAATGATGCCGCATTGCAATTCGAACCTGAAACGTCTCAAGCCTTGGGATTTGGGTTTCGTTGTGGGTTTTTAGGACTCTTGCATATGGATGTTATCCAAGAGCGTCTAGAGCGTGAATTTAATCTGGAGTTGATCACGACAGCACCTTCTGTAATTTATCATGTCAATAAAACAGATGGCACACAAATGACCGTGGACAATCCGGCAGATTTTCCAGAACCAGTTACAATCGATAATGTAGAAGAACCGTATGTCAAAGCAACGATCATGGTACCAAACGATTATGTTGGCGCTGTAATGGAATTGTCTCAACGTAAACGTGGAGATTTTGTGACGATGGATTATTTAGATGATTATCGTGTGAATGTCGTTTACGAGATTCCATTATCAGAAATCGTCTTTGATTTCTTTGATAAACTAAAATCAAGTACCAAAGGGTATGCGTCACTCGATTACGAAATGTCTGGCTATCGCCCAAGTCGTTTAGTGAAAATGGATATTTTATTAAATGCTGAAAAAGTTGATGCTTTAGGCTTTATCGTCCATCGTGATTTTGCATTTGAACGCGGAAAAGCGATCGTTGAGAAATTGAAAAAATTAATCCCTCGTCAACAATTTGAAGTGCCGATTCAAGCAGCAATCGGACAAAAAATCGTTGCCCGTTCAGACATTAAAGCCTTACGCAAAAATGTATTGGCGAAATGTTATGGTGGAGACGTTTCACGTAAACGTAAATTACTGGAAAAACAAAAAGAAGGTAAGAAACGAATGAAACAAATCGGATCAGTTGAAGTACCTCAAGAAGCTTTCATGGCTGTATTGAAAATGGACGACGATGAACCGAAAAAATAAATATAAAAAGAAGACGTATAAGATACGTCTTCTTTTTATATTTATACAACTTTTTTGATTAGATTTTAAAAATAACAAATGAACAAATGGAAATCCGCTTTCTAAACGTTTGTATTATCGCTTTAAAAAAGGTTGAGAGGTATGAAAAATCAGAATATAGTAGATTTATACACAAAAAAGCACCTAAGCAGGGCGGTGCTTAGGTACTACGACAAATCGGCAATAAACCTGAATCTCATTGTAATAACAGGGAGATGTGCAATGTTTTTGATGAGTGTACCGATTTGTCCATTGGCTTACTTACCAACAAGTTGATTGTACACCACTTCACGAATAATAGAAACAAGAACACTAGTCATAAATGAAAAGAAATAAAATAACTGAACAAATCATCAATAAGTGTGTGAAAAAAATCAAAAAAAAGGCAGTAACGCTTCATTTTTGAATATGGTATACTAAGTAAAAATACAACGAGGTGAGTCCGATGACCACAAATAAATATGTCTATCCCCATCCAATTAATCTATATATTATTAGTTATTTGGATATGCCTGTAGATCAATTCTGTGCTTTATATGGATTTATCCAATCCACTGTTGCAACTTGGGTCTCACGTGATCGTAAAGTGGAAACATTACCTGCTTCTTTTATTTACGCTTTGTCATTAGCCTCTAGTCGCGATATGAGTTTTGTATATGAAAAATTATTGGACTATCAAGCAACGTATTTAAAAGAGTTAGAACAAGGGCAAAAAATCAAAAAAGAAATCGAGTAAAATTGTAAAGGAGGAAACGCATTGTGCGTGATTTTCAACAAGAATTAAATGATTTGGCTTCAGGAAATAAACCAACACTTGAAGTTACACGAGAAGAATTTTTAGTATTTAGAGAGATATGGGCCACACGAAAAGACCGTGAGTCTTTTGTAGGTGAGGCACACCAAAACGGCAGTGTCACGTATCGATATCTACCAAAAGTGTAAGTCAATAGTCAATTTTTTGCTCAAATCTTGAAATCAGGATACAATAGAGAAAAGAAAGGACTGATTGATATGGGAAAATTATTTAGAAATACGAAAACCGGTAAAGTTTTATCTGAAGATGAGTACAAGGATCAGCTTTTAACGAATGCACAAGCCAATGCATATGACATGGGAATGACTGGTATGGATATTTTAGACGATGCTGTTCCAGGAAGTACGATGGATGAATATGAAGAATATTTTGAAGAAGAGTAAAGCTTAGGAGAACATTCCTAAGCTTTTTTTGTATAAATAGACGATCGCCCACCAAGCAAGCTTGATAGGCGATCTAACGATACGATATTTTATTTAAAGTTGCAGCCAAACTATTACTCAAATTCGACTTATTTCTCATTTAAACGACCCATACCCTTAACCTCTTATGGGTCCTTGTAGCTCTAAAACTACGCCAGTTGGAATAAATTTCAGCGAAATATAGAAAAATTGTTGCTAATCTATCTTTTCGTATATACTTATACTAACACAACATATAAAAAATAGATAGGAGAGCATATGGAACTTAAGATTCGCTTAGCAACTGCATCTGATTTGGATGCAATCGATCAACTCATTCAAGATGCGATCATCTCAATGGCAACTAAAGGACTACCTCAATGGCAAAATGGTTATGGTCCGACTCGTGAACAATTTATAAAAGAAATCGCGCAAAAACAAGTGTATGTCGGGGAATACCAACAAACACTTGCAGCTGTTGCTTCTGTTATCCCAGGGATCGACCCAGTTTATACGAAAGTTCAAGGTGCCTTTCATCAAGATTCACTAGCAGAATACCAATCGATTCATCGCTTTGCCATCAATCAGCGACTAGAAGTAAAAGGGTTAGGAAAAAAATGGCTGTCTCTTCTTCTCCAGTTGATTCTTGACCAAAATGGACGGGATATTCGTATCGATACCCATCCATTGAATATTGGGATGCAAAAGGTGATTTTAGCCAATGCCTTTGTCTATTGTGGTACGATCCAATTTCCGATCCCAGATGGCCAACGCTACGTTTATCAATATTTTAAGGAATCACTAGAAAAAACTTGTCACTAAAAAGATTGCTTGATAAGATAAGGTAGAGAAGGATGGTGCATCATGAACAAACGAATGAAAAAGAAAAAAGCATACAAAGCCTATATTAAAGATATTTTTGAAGGATATGAAAAAATGCTTGAAAATCCGGAGATCGACTCTTTGACGTTTACTTACTTACACGAACAAACTTCATTGACACGCGATGAGCACAAACAAATTCGTTTCTTAACGATCGACAAAGCATAAAAAAGGGATATTCTATCCCTTTTTTATTATTCTAAAGAGGAGGAGACTATATGACATTAGATCAGAACAAGTCTCAATCAGATTTTCACGAAATCAAAGATACTGCGTCATTTCAAGTAGGGTCGATGTTAAAAGAGCTTCAGGAATTTGAACAGGCAATCAAAATGGAAAATATTCCAGTGATCTATCGTATCTATAAAGGGCGCTTACATAATGAGATCAACGCTACTGCCAATCAGCATCATGAAATCGATGAATTGCTGATGCAAAAAATGCATGATCAATTTACAACGATGTTTCCGTTTATGACATTGATCTCACGACCTTCTGCAACGATTCAACAGTATCAAATGGACCAGTATTACCATGAACGTGCCACGATCGTTTTAGATGCAAGTGAGCCAAGTGTTTTCATTTTACCAAGTGTAGAAGACGAATGGTTGGACTATCAAAAAGACCAACAAGCAGCTTTGCGAACAATTGAGAAAAAGATGGATGAGCTTGATGCACGTGCGATTACCTTAAATGCAGAAGCAGAAGAATTGTCTCAGGAGAAAACGAAGATACTTGAAGCGATCCAAGCGAAAAAAGAGGAATCAAAAGGGTTCTTTGGTCGCGAAAAACATTCAGAAGAGCTAGAGCGTATGGAGCAATATAGCAAAAGCATTGATACAAAATTAACTGAAGTCAAACAGTTACTTGCTGATCAAACGACGTTAGCCACTGAAAAAGAAGCCTTGATGCAGACTTATGAACATTTGCGATTAAAACAAGCCATTATTACAAAAGAGTTTCGCTTGATTACGACATACTTCGGTTCATTTGAAGAGATGACGCAACAGCTAGAAGCCTTTTTACGAACCTATGTAAACGAGGAGGAGGGGCAATATGAAATCTGAACCACACACGAAAACGAGTGATGAGATTGAAGTCATCAAAAAATCAGTTGTCACACTTGAAGAGGTTTCAGCACCTTCGACTTCTACGATTCCATTAGATCAAACAGAATTTGTCGAATATGAGAATGAGAAAAAGGCGCTCCACGAAACAATCTTAGCAAAAATCGAGCAAACAGAAGCCATCTTAGCTGATTTGAAATTACAAAAATTATTAGCAGAAGCCGACTTTCCTTCATTAGTGAATGCGTTTTGTAAGTTTTCTCCAGATCAAGTGGAGATTTCTGCTACTGCTAAAGCACAATTAGAAGATTATGTGTTGTTTTACTTATTGTATCCATTGAAGCAAGGAAATCTACAGAAAACAAGTAACGAACGAGTTTGGCAAGCAAAGCACTTTTTGATTCGATACCAGCTGAAACAAACACATCTGACTTTAGAAATCAAGATCCCAGTGACAGATGCGCGTTTTGATAGTGACTATTTGCCTTTATTTGATCTTGATTTAGAAAATATGCACGTTGACGTATATGAAAAAGAAGTTATGACATTGATTCATTTATGGCACAGTAAGAAGATCTTTTCTCGTAGTCAGCTATCTTTGATCAATTACGATCTGAATCGTTTAATCGCAAACTTTAAAGACTTGAAATTTGAGGTCAAAGAAAACTTTTTAGACAATACGTTGGTCTTAGAGCGACAAGTCACAAGTCCTGTAACGCTTAGTCCCATGATCTTAGATCAAATTTTTATCGTCTTAATGGATAACCCACAATACGATCTTCATAAATTGGGTACCCAGCATTACCAAATCATTTTAGACCATGGCCAAACGATCGAAATACAACAATCTGAAGATCAGTTGACACTAGCCTTGGATTCAAATAATCGTAAACGATCGATTTTAGATTTTTTCACTCACTATCCATTTTTAGTTCCTTTACTCATTTTATAATAACCAACAAAACAGCTGCAGGCGATGCAGTTGTTTTTATTTAGGAGGATATATGCCAATAGACCAACGTACCAAAGAAGAATGGGATGATTTTACAGAAGAATATTATGAAATCCAACAAGAATCTTTTGCGACCATTACGACAGACATTGCGGACTATTTAACTCAAATAGGGGTATTGCCGACTCAAGATTTTGTCGATCTAGCAGGAGGGTATGGGAAATACATCCCAGCGATCTTGCCTGCTGTAGAACAGTATCACTTAGTCGACTTTTCTAAGAAGATGTTGCAAAAAGCTGCTGAACTTTATTCTAAAGACAACATCCAATTCATCCATACGACCCAATTAGATTTTTTTACGTATTCTGCTTTTAACCAATACGATTGTCTCTTTTCTGCCTTAAATCCTGCGATGAATTCGATAGAAGACTTGATTCAAGCACTGCGTGTAGCGGAACGCTATGTTTGTTTAGTCGATTTAGTCGAAGATACAGAAGAGCTGTTTACGACGATCGAAACGAAGCTCTATGGAAAACCTGCTCCTTCATTTTTAACCACAGTTGTTCAATTTGCAAACGAAAACGGATTGCCTTGGCATCAAAAAGAGTTTACGTATACACAAACAGAACTACTGGAAAAAAGCTTTGTTCTAGATTATTTTGCACAAGAACTAGAAGCGTTTCCTGAATTTATGACAATGATCGAACATTCTTTTTCCAATCAAACAAAAAAAGAATCGACACATACAGTCACATTTTCGCTAGTTGTATTGATTAAATAGAAGAAAGAGAGGTAAGGTGAGATGGATCCCCTTGATTTTTTAGATAAACAAGCACAACAGCAAGTCCAGATCTTACGTTTTTTGATTCGAAAACAACGTCTAGTCTCCATTGATACCTTACTAGACGCATTTTCGCTTTCGACACCGACGATTCAAAAAGCCGTAATGACATTAAAAGAAAAGTTGTCCTTATTTGATGAACGAGCAACCCTCTTAGTCTTGGAAAAAACGCAATTACAATTATCCCTACCAGATACGTTTGATCTGCGTGTTTTTTTATACGAGAGTTATTATGCTGAAAGTATCGATATTCATTTAATCGACCAGTTGTACCTTACTAGAGAACTGTCGATTACTAAGTTGACATTTGATCTGCAAGTAAGTGAAGCTTCGATCTTTAGACGATTAAAAAAATTGAACCAATTGCTCGCAGATTTTGATGTGCATTATAAAAATAAGGAACTTGTGGGCCGTTCTGAGGATTTACAATTATTTTATTATTCATTTTATATGCAGATCTATCCAATCAAGTATTTAGCAAAGCGGTTTTACCGTGAGAGTTTTTTGCAATTATTGACTATCTTTGAATCGGTATTGATCATAAAATTTACACCCATCCAAAAGACAAAACTAATGATATGGTTAAGCGTGATGGAGCGGCTATTGGATATTCGTATCACACACCGGTATACGAAACTACCAGATATCTTTTTCGATTCTCGATTCAAGCAGCTGGAACAAGTTTTTTTGCGTTTCTCCAGTCGTTATGCGATGCAATGGCCTAAAGAAGCGATCAGTTGGTTTTATTTATTCTTACAAGCCGAAGGAATCCTTCCACTTCATGAGAATCTATACCATCAGTGGGAAAAGATGATCACGAATCTATTAACGATTTTAAAGGTTACAACGAAAGAAGAGGGGATGATCCAGCATTTAATGCGGATTCATTTATATATTGCGTACCAAAAAATGATTTGGCAACCTCAGTTTTTAGGGACACCAAGATTATCCGATACACAGCCGGATCAATTCCATGAATTGATGGAAGAAGTAGAGGCATGGATTCCTTCGCGATTAAATACGTTAAAATGGGAGTATCTCGACCATGAATATGCGCGAATCCATGCATTTAATCAACAACCACAACAGCAAGAAGTTCATTTGACGTATGCATTGATGATGAACGATTATTTTTTACAAGCAGAAACCAAACAGCTTTTGACCCAACTAAGTCAACAACTTAAAATCAAATTAAGGGATACAGATTGTAAACACGCAGATCTTTTGATTACAACGGAAACGTTTGAGTTGAATGAAACACAAGCAACAGTGTATTTGTCTGTTTCCAAATGGACAACTTATGATAAAGATCAGCTAATCCAGCTGCTGACTACATTAAAACGACAAAAAGGAGTGGACGTATGAGAGTAGTGATTATAGGTGCTTCTCATGCCGGGATCAGTGCGGCAACGCAACTTAAACAGTTGAATCCAAAAATTGATGTGGTTCTAATCGAAAGAACGCATAGTCTAGCATATCTAGCGAGTGCACTACATTTAGTATTAGCTGATCAATTGGAGACATTAAAACAAGGACAACGAATGACACTCGATGAACTGATTCGTTTGAATATCCATGTCATGCTTGATACGAATGTAACTAAAATTGACCCTAAACAAAAGACCGTTACGCTAAACGTTATAGATGAAACTGCGGAGACCTTAAGTTATGATCGCTTGATTTTAGCGATGGGGTCGACTCAACCGCAAATTCCAATTGAATTTCAAACAGGGGAGATCACGACATATAAAAGTTTTAAAGCTGCAACACGAGCACTGGAAAAATTTGAACAAGTCGATCAAGTTGCCATTATTGGCGCAGGATTGATTGGATTAGAACTTGCAGATGCATTAAAAAATCAAAAAGAAGTTGTATTGATCGATAGAATGAATGATGTTTTATTTCGCTACTTTGATTCAGAGTTAACACATATTATCAAAGAACATCTTCGTCAAAATGTTACGATTTATTTAGGTGAGACGATTCAAAAGATCGTTAAACATGACAAGACACAAGAGATTCATTTACGTGAAAAACAACTGATGACTCAAGCAATCGTATATGCAGTAAATCCAAGACCCACGATCGATCTAGTTACAGACTTTTTAGAAATCACACTGGATGGAACGATCAAAACCGATGCGTTTTTGCGAACTTCAGACGAACATATTTATGCGATTGGGGACCTGATCTCATTACCTTTTAAAAATACTCAAGAAACTAGTTATATTCCTTTGTTAAGTAATGCCATCACGACAGGATTGGTTGCAGCCCAAAATATCGTACTTGGCAATCAATTGATATGTCCTAGTGTGCAACGTACAGTTGTATCTAGTTTTTTTGGACTACACGTAGCGTCTACTGGAATTACACAAGAAGAAGCGCCTTATTACGGTATTTCAAGTGATTCTTACACGAAAACGTTCCATTTGCACACGCATAAGCAACCAAAAAAAGCTTTTGTGACATTAAAGTTAGTCTATAAAACAGATACTAAGCAATTAATTGGTGGTCAATTGTTGACCGATTCGAGTCGCTATGTCGATTGGATTGATTTGATTTCACTAGCAATCAATCAAGAAACATCGATTGATACATTAGCTGTTATGGATTTTTATTTTCAGCCATTGTTTAACGAGCCGATTCATCCAGTTAGTCAAGTTGCGTTGGCTATTTTAGCAAAAAATCGAGACACGTAAAATATTTTTACGTGTCTGGGTGATTTATAGACCTTAAACCTACAAATACCGAGCAAAGGGAGGGCTTATTAAATGGAATTTATTATTTTTTATTTTAGTTTACATAATATACATTATAAAAAGTTATAACTAAAATAAAATATCATCCTCTTCTTTAAAATTTCCCACTATTTTAATTTAGTTTGGGCTTTTTTTACGATTTACGTAAAAAAATTTTAGAAACAAAAAAATCTGTCGCATGTGCGACAGATTTCGTTTAAATAATCAGTCCTACAATAATTGAACTCAAAAAACTAACCAATGTTGCTGAACCTAGAATTTTTAATCCATGTTTGGCGATCAAGTTAGATTTTTCTTCATTTAAACCTTTAACTGCACCAGATAATACACCAATTGATGAAAAGTTTGCAAATGAAACTAAAAATACCGAAATGATCGCTAACGAACGTTCAGAAAAATGCCATTCCTGAGTGGTTAATTGTGTCATAGCAACAAATTCATTTGTTGCTAATTTTGTCGCCATCAAACTTCCAGCGTCAACAGCTTGGTCCCAAGGAATACCTGTTAGGAATGCTAATGGTGCAAATACATAGCCTAATAACTGTTGGAAACTGATCCCGATAATATGCATAAATAGCGAATTGATAAAGGCAATTAATGCTACAAACCCAATCAACATAGCCGCAACGGTGACCGCTACTTTAAAGCCATCTAACATGTATTCGCCCAACATTTGGAAAAAAGTATGTTCAGAATCTTCTTTTGTTTCTAATTCATCTTTTTCACTTGGGTCTAACACATAGGGATTGACGATCGAGCTAATAATAAAACCGCCGAATAAATTTAAGACAACAGCTGTAATAACATACTCAGGCTGAATCAATCGCATATAAGATCCCATAATCGACAACGAGATTGTTGACATCGTTGAAATTCCAAATGTCATCATGCGACGTTCACTTAAAAAAGTAAGCTCTTTTTTTAACGTGATAAACACTTCAGATTGTCCTAGTACAGCGGATGCGATCCCATTGTATGATTCTAATTTTCCCATCCCATTGATTTTTTGCAAACCAAGTCCAACATATTTCATGAAAAACGGTAAAATTTTAATATAGCGTAAAATCCCAATCAATGCTGAAATAAATACGATCGGCATGAGCACCGTTAAGAAAAATGGTGCACTCCCCTTATTGGCGATTCCTTGAAACACAAAATTAACGCCCTCATTCGCGTCATCTAATAGCTCAGTAAATCCATTTGATAATGAGCCTACTAGCGCTGTACCAGAAGATGTTTTTAATAAAATAAACGCCAGAATAACTTGTAAGATAAACATCCGTAAAATCGGGAAATACCGAATATTTTTTCGATCGGTACTCATCACATAAGATACTACAAAAATACTACATAAACCTAAAACTGCCATCAAATAATTCAAAAACATGCTCCTTTACCCTTTTCATAATCTTATAAAGACTACCACTAAGTCTTCTTAAATTCAATTAAGTTTCTGAAAAAAAGTAATTTCGATGAGAAAAGATTTAGATTTTCAAAAAAAGCCCTCTAGAGAAATCTCTACAGAGGGCTTAAAATAAAAGAATAAAAATAATAGCTTAAATTATTGTGCAGAAATCGCCAAACCAATGGCTTTTTCGCCTAAATGAGTTCCGATAACAGGACCGAAATGACCAATTTCAATTGTAGCATCTGGATATTGCATTTGCAGCTTTTCTTTTTCAATTTTTGCGAGCTCTAAATTATTGGCATGAATAACATATAATTTGACCGGTGGAGCCATTTCTTCTTTACGTAAACCAATCACCGCTTCTGCTCGTTTGAATGCTTTCTTACTAGAGCGGATTTTTTCAAACAACACGATCTTACCTTCATCAAATGTCAAAATGGGTTTAATCTTTAATAACCCGGCAACTAGCGCAGCGCCATTAGTCAACCGTCCCCCACGTACCAAATTATTTAAATCTTCCACAATTAAATAAGCATACGTATTGGCACGAATATGATCTAGATGGGCAATGATTTTTTCAATCGATGCCCCCTCATCCCATAAATCAAGTGCGGATTCAACCATATGGCCCATAGGCATACTTGTAATCTTTGAATCGTAAGGAATGATTGTGACACCATCAAAGTCATCTTGAATACTGTGCAATGTTGAAATAAATCCTGAGATTCCAGAAGATAAATGAATACTTAAAATAGTGTCATATCCTTTTTCTTTAAGGTCTTCATATAAGCGAATGGTCTCCCCTAGCATCGGTTGGGAAGTTGTAGGGAACTCTTTACTATTATTTAACAACGAATAATACGCATCAGGTTCAATATCGATTCCTTCCAAATACGTTACACCATCTAAAATAACCGGAATCGGCAATACATATAGATCTTGATGCTTACGTACTCTTTCTGGAATAAAAGCAGTACTATCCGTCACTACGGCTAATTTCATCTTATGTCCTCGTTTCAAACAGTTTTTAAACATTAGCTATAATATAGCATAAATTGTTTTTGTTTCAAAATAGATTCCTGTTAATTTTAATTGAAACTAAATGAAAGCTACAGAAACAACTCATACTTGAGTCTCTGTAGCTTTCACAATCGTATATGGACCAAACACTTTGACTATAGCTCCTAAGGCTGATAGCTCAGCTAAGGCGTAATGAACCAATTCTTTCGTATCGATCCAAAGATCAATAATAAAATAATATTGCCCTAAACTAGTTTTTAATGGCCGAGACTCGATTTTAGTTAGATCGATATGTCGCCAAGCAAATGTGGCTAAAATCTGATGTAATGCACCTGCTTGATTAGTGGGCATGGTGATAAATAAGGTTAGTTTTTGATTATCAGCTAATTCAGGCTGTTTTGGTGCTTTCTTTACAACCCAAAAACGAGTCTGATTTTGATCATTATCTTGGATATCGTGTGCAACGATAGGCAAGTGAAACGCACTTGCTGCTTCTTTTGAGGCAATCGCAAGTATCGATTCGTCTTTATGGTTGGCCACATATTCAGCAGCATACGTCGTAGAAGGAGTTTCCTTTAATTCGACATTAGGATAATGCTGGCGTAAATATCCTTGAGATTGTGCAAGTGCTTGTGGATGGGACAAAATGACCTTAGGATCATCACTAGTCCCCATCAATTGCTGTTTAATAGGTAGAATGACTTCTGTTGCAACAGTCAATTGCGTACTTTTAAATAAATAATCCATACTAGTATGAACAGAACCTTCTAATGAGTTTTCAATAGGGATCACTGCATACTCGATTTCATCGCCAGTTAACCCTTCTAAACAAAGGGTGATACTGTGAAAAGCTTTTTTCTCTTCGGTTGGAAAAAGATAGTCTGTCGCTTGATATGTAAACGAGCTTTTTGGCCCTAGATACCCAATCATCTTCTCCCCTCCTTTTTTAGTTGTTTGATAATCGATGCTACGATTTCACTTGGAGTTTGTGTTGTGGTATCTACAGTAAAGGTCGCTACTTCTTGATACAAGGCCATACGACTTTCATATAACGCTATCAGATCTTCTTTCGGTCGTTGTGCTAAAGGACGGACGGCTTGTTCATCTTTGGTGATTCGTTCATAAACCGTCTCAGGGTCTGCACTTAAATACACAACCTGTTCCATTTGTTTTAAGAGTATTCGATTGATCTCTTTTAAGACGATTCCGCCACCAGTCGACAATACAGCAGGTTTTACCATTACTTCTTTTAATACTAGTGACTCCTGTTGTCTAAAAGCTTCTTCGCCAAATGTAGCAAAATAATCTGCGACGCTCATTCCCAGACGTTTGACTAGGTATTGGTCAAAATCGATAAACGAAACATCGAGCGCATGACTCAATAATTGCCCGACAGTGGTCTTTCCTGC
>NZ_CAJYIS010000062.1 GCF_913775425.1 uncultured Enterococcus sp. | reverse complement strand
ACTCCGACTGCGAAACTAAGCAACATGATTTGAGCCCAAAATTTTG
This sequence comes from uncultured Enterococcus sp., assembly GCF_913775425.1. Taxonomy (GTDB): domain Bacteria; phylum Bacillota; class Bacilli; order Lactobacillales; family Enterococcaceae; genus Enterococcus_G. Next base: position 54,107 of record NZ_CAJYIS010000062.1, on the reverse strand, counting down.
CCATTTTTTTATAGGTTTCATCTTTTGTTCGCACATAAAGTGTTTCCATAATTGCAACAATAAACACAGTACCAATAGATAGTGGTACAAAGAAAAAGTGAAAAATTGTCGTCATGGCAAATTGGATTCGAGCCAATGTAACGATATCCATTTCTATTCCTCCAATTCATTTTTGTACGATGTGTACAATATAATTCCTAGATACTCCCAAACAACGAATTTGTTCCACAAGTGGTTTTTTTCACGAACTACTCTGTGAAAAACTACACCAAACAAAAACAGATGGATCGAGCATTATCCACTATCAATATTAGGGAAATTCTCGATTATTGCAACCGATTCGTTTAAAATAAATCGTTTTCCACATAAATTTCTCATAAATTAAAAATTTATTATTTCCTATATATAGTCAAATACTTCGTTCATTAACAATCCTCAATTACTAAATACGTTACACTCAGCGGCCCATGAACTCCTTCTACTAATACCATCTCGATATCTCCAGAATTCGAAGGTCCTGAGATAAAATGTAAAGCTGAACCGAAAGCTTCGCCTTTAGCTACTTTTTCAGCATATAAATCCGTTACTTGGGTCATTCGACTGACCAAACGACTCTTAGGCACCATTGCGATATAATGCTTCGGTAAAAAATGGATCGCCCGTCCTTGTCCTGGACTGCTCTCGACAACTACCGTTCCTGATTCGGCTAGCAGATATTCTCCAAAAACGATCCCGATATTCGCTTTTTGTGCATGTTCTAAATTGATCTCACGCTGGGTCGCTCCTTTTTGCCAAACTGTGGCGACTTCATCTACTAAAAACTCTGCTAATCCATAATCATTAAAACGAGGGTCATCAGCATAAAGTAACGGCCCACCCTGATAGCGTTCAATTTGATCAGCCAACGCCTGAGCTAAATATTGTTTTGGTGTGGCTACGACATGACAATGCAAGGCTTCACATTGTGCTAAAAAAACATCGAACAATGCTGCTTGATCCAAGTCATCTAGAGTTTCATGTGGGAGATCATTACGATAAATGAGCGGCTTTACAGAGTGTCTCGTGTAGTCTAAACGCTCTGCTAAATGATTTAAAAAATTTTCTTTTTTCACTTTTTGATCATTGACGTTCATCAGTTGCCACTCCTTTTTGCGCTTGATGCTCCTTGAACCATTTTCTAAAATTATCTTTGCTTTTTGGTGGTCGAGGAAAATCGCGATAGTCTGTCCAATTTTTAGCCATTGCGGGCGCTTTAGCTAAGTAACCGTCAAATTGATATAGATTTTTCACACTTGGTTCAGTTTTCTTTGCTAGTGCAGCTGATCCTAGATGATCGACTTTTTGCACCATATTAAATACGATTGGTGAAGCCGTCACTCGGCCAATCATTTTCATTGTCGCATCATCCACCCCATGTTGCATATTCAACTCATTAGTCATGACCGTACGATGCTCGATCAACAATTGATGCAAAGGGATTTTCACTGGACAAGTATCTGTACATGCACCACATAAACTAGATGCGTAAGGCAATTCACCAAATTCTTCATAACCACCTAAAATCGGTGATAAAACAGCACCCATTGGCCCTGGATAAATTGAACCATAACCATGTCCACCAATATGGCGATAAACCGGGCAGACGTTTAAACAAGCACCACAACGAATACACTGCAACATTTCTTGGAATTGGGTTCCTAAAGCTTTTGAACGCCCATTGTCGACGATAATCACATAAAAGTCTTCGGGGCCGTCTGCTTCTTCAGGCTTTTTACGTCCAGCAAAAGTCACATAACTTGTTAATTTTTGTCCCACAGCGCTGCGACAAAGAAGATTATCTAATACATCTGCCTCTTTCAACGTCGGCACAATTCGCTCCATTCCCATCAAGACGATTTGCGTTTTTGGGATACTGACAGCCAAGTCAGCATTTCCCTCGTTCGTTACTAAATTAATCATCCCGTTGTCTGCGATGGCAAAATTACATCCTGAAATTCCTAAATCAGCTTTTAAAAAACGATCACGTAACACTTCTCGTGCAAATTTTGCTAATGTTTCAGGATCATCGCTACCTACATATCCAAGTTTTTCAAAAATCATTTTGACTTGTTGACGATTTTTATGGACGGCAGGAAAGACAATATGAGACGGTTCATCCCAATCATCCATTTGTAAAATAAATTCTGCCAAATCTGTTTCCACGACATTGACGCCTTCCATCGCTTCAAACATCGGATCTAATCCAACTTCAGTTGTGACCATCGATTTTGACTTTACAATATTATGGATATTTTTTTCTTCGACGATTTGGCGCACATATGCTTGGGCTTCTGCTTCCGTTTGCGCAAAAAGAACAGTTCCCCCATTTTTTTCCACATTATCACTAAATTGCTCTAAATAATCCGGAAGATATGCGAGCGTATGTTGACGAATTTGTTGGCCCAATTCACGCCATTCTTCCCAATTTCCCAATTGATCACGTGCTGCTTCACGTTTGATCCACTGTGCATCTTGCGCTTTTTTTAGCGCTGCTTGCATCTGTTCATCTTGGATATTTTCCTCACAACGTTCATCAAACGTTTTTGTGCTTGTCTTTAATCCCATCTCAACTTCCCCCTATATTTGAACCAATTTAGGTTGTACGATTCTAGAACTATCCACATCATGATTTAAAACTTCCGCAATGTGCATGATCGTAATCGGATGCCCTTCGCGATTTAACTTTCCACCGATATTCATTAGGCAAGCCATATCCGCACTAATCAATACTTCAGCTTCAGTCGCAAGTACATCTTGGACTTTTTCAGTGACCATCGCATTTGAAATGATTGGTTCTTTAACTGAAAACGTTCCACCAAAACCACAACAATTTTCTAAATGAGGTAGTTCAACATACTCTAATCCTTTGACATAGTTCATTAAAGCAAATGGTGATTCCTTTTCTCCAAGTAGACGAGTCATATGACAAGAACGGTGATAGGTCACTTTGGCATTCAATGTCGCTCCTAAATCCCGCATTCCCAATACATGATATAAAAATTGTGTGAATTCATACGTTTTATCATGTAATTTAACTGCTTCTTCATAGTATTCTGGATCATCTTTAAAAAATGTTGCATATTCACGCATCGAAGCAGTACAACTTCCCGCAGCTCCCACCACATAATCTGCATCTTTAAAGGCATTCAGTTGATTAATCAATACTTTTCGTGATTCTTTTTTATATCCACTATTTAATGTTGGTTGGCCACAACAGACTTGTGACTCTGGATAGAGAACTTCAATCCCCAAACGTTCTAACACTTCAACAATCGCTATTGAAACATTTGGAAATAGCGCATCTACTACACAACTCGTGAACAAACTGACTTTCATCACTGTCATCTCCCACACTAGAATAATTCCATTATACTCCCTTTTTTCACAAAAAACAAAAGTTAAATATTTTTTTCACAAATAAATAAAGTAGTTTTTTTCCATAAAAAAAACAGACAAAGAATCGTTCTTCGTCTGTTTTTAGCATAGTTATGTTATCAATTTTCTAGCGAGATTTCATTGTTTTCGTTAGCAATAATAATTCTAATCTACTCGCATTTCACATAGTTGTTCATTTTCTTAACGAATTGTTTTTAATGCTTTAGCCCAAGTGATCAATTCCTCAAACATATCCAAGACTCCTTGTGCCATATGTTCACCTGGTTTGAATTCAGCAAAGTTTTCAAAATCTGTAAATAAATTAAATGCAGGATTTGTGCGCACACCTGCTACTTTTTGTTCAGCTAAAACTAAGCGTAATTGCTCAGCCGCACGGATACCGCCACCAGATCCGTAACTTACAATGCCGGCTGCTTTATTAAACCACTCTTCACGCGCACTGTCGATTGCATTTTTTAATGCACCACTCATACCATGATTATATTCTTGTGTAATAAAGATATAACCATCTAAAGAATCGATTTTTTCATTCCAAGCAGTATTTGGAGTTCCTGTACCTAAAAATGGTAAATCATAATCTAAAATATCAATAATTTCAAATTCATGTCCTTCTTGTGTCATCGCCAATTGTTTAATATACGCTCCGACTTGTGGACTAACACGTCCTTCTCTAGTACTTCCTAAAATAATCCCAAATTTCATTCTGTTTTCCTACTTTCTTTTTGTAGGTGATTTAGTAACTCAATACTATCACTTACAAAAAATAAGTAAAGAGATATGCTTACTTTTTGTAATAAAAAAAGCAGCTCTTTTTGAGCTACTTCATTTTTCGTTAAAAGAATAAAGCTTCTTCATCACTTAAAGCATAATGCACTTGATTTTGAAATTGCTTAAGCAATGTTTCAGCTGCTTCACCCAAATATGTACTAGCAACATGTGGAATAATGGGACGATCCACTAATGATAAGCCGTTTGTATCAGATAGCATTGCTTTTTTAGGATCATCCATTGCGTTAATATATGTTATATCTGGCGTCATGATTACAGCTCCTGCTGACTCTCCAATCAAATAATTGCCATTGGCTAAGTACTCTTCTAGCAATTGAGCCAGTCCTGAACGTTTCACTGCTTCGAGCAAATAAAATGTATTCCCACCGCTGATAAAAAGAATGTCAATGCGTTTTAATACATCTTCAAGTTGCACAAAAGAAATCTGGTCTAATTCGATTTTTGTAATCTGCTGTGCTGATTTTTCAAAAAAATTATAGGTCTCAGTAACATAATCCGAATATTCTTCTACAACACTAGCTGTAGGAATAAATCCGATATGCTTATTCCTTAAACAAACTTCGCTAGTAAACAAGTTTTGGCTACCTAAAAATGAAGAACATAAGAATTTAGTTTTCATGTTTTTCTCCTTTTTCTTGTTTTAATACTAAAGACATACCAAATAATAATAAAACAATCGAGATCGCAATGACAACAAGCCCAAATACTTGGTCATGATACGTCAATAATAGTCGAATCAACGCCGTCAAACCTAACGTCAGTAAAAAACTCAATGAAACGTGTCCTTGATTTTTGATCGATGTAATGATCAAAGTTAAAAATTCAAAGAATAAGAAAAACGAAAGGATGCTTTCTAATGCATCGTAATAAACAGCATTTGTATCGACAGCTAGAGCAAACGTGAACAAATGATACACTTCTTTAAATAAAAAAAATGTGATAATAATGCCAACTAGTACTAGCGCAATCGAGCTCAAAGCCATTAAAAAGGCCAAAATCTTTTTTTCAATTTTTAATAACCATTGACTCATATTCTTTTCTCCCTACAAAATAGAATCTTCTTCAGTATGACTTTGATAATTTGGATCATACTTATCGGTTTCAATATAGATGTACAGCGTCTTATCCGGAAATTCTGCGCGGATATCTGCTTCAATCTCATTAATGATTGCATATCCTTGATCTTCTTTAGTATCTAATAGATCGACTTTTGCTGCAATCATCACTTCGTCTGGTCCCATGTGGATTGTTTTGATATCGATTAAGCGTTCGATATCTTTACGCTTAAATTCATTGACGATGATTTTTAAATCACTAGCAGTCACACTTTCACCAATGATCAAACTATAAAACTCTTTTGCGAGAAAAATCGCTGCTCCAGTCAGTAACAGTCCAATAAATAGACCACTCAATGCATCATAGAAAGGATTTCCCGTAACCATCGCAAGGATCGTCCCTATAACAGCTAAAAATAGTCCAATAACAGCACAAAAATCTTCTGTGAAAATAATTAAAATTTCACTGTGACGGCTTTCTCGCAAAAATTTAGGAATCGATAATTTTTCTATATTGAGTTCACGAATTTCTTTCATCGCTACTCGCAAAGAAGCCCCCTCGACAACGATCCCGAATGCTAAAATCCCTAATACGATCCAAGGATTATTCACTTCATGACTAGGATGCAATAATTTTTCGATCGCTTCCATAATTCCTAATACACCACCACCAAAAAATAACATAGTGGCTACAATCGTACTAAAAAAGTATTTTGCTCGTGCTTCACCGAACTGATGCAAGTCGCTACGCCCTAATTTTGAACGACGATCTCCAAAAATTAGTAAGATTTGATTACTACAATCCACAACACTATGGATACTTTCATTTAACATAGCGGCACTTCCACTAACGAAAAAACCAACAAATTTACTAATGGCAACTAAGATATTGGCAGCTAGTGCTGCTAATACTGATCCCATTCCATTCTTCTGCTTTACTTCCAAACAGGCTCACTCCTATTCTATTTATGTTGTTAGTATACTGGAATTCCATTTCTTTGCCTAATCTGGTCTACTTAAGATGAAAAAAATATTCGAGTCAAATAGACTCGAATATGTTTACAGTTCAGTTAAAGGGCGTAAATGTTTTTCTGAAATCGCTTGAACTTTTTTAACACGACGCTGATATTTTTCTTCTTCTAAAAAGTCTGTTGTCATCCAAGTATGCACGATTTCTGCAGCAATCGCTGATCCGATGATTTTTCCACCTAAACACAAGACATTGCTATCTGTATGTTCACGTGCGAGTTTTGCACAAAACGGATCTTGACATACTACTGCATCGATTCCCAAAATACGATTGGCAATCAACGCACTGCCATAACCCACACCATCGACAAAAATCCCGCGATCGTACTCGCCTTTAGCCACTGCTAGTGCGGCTGGATAAACGAAATCTGATAGATCTACTGCTTCTTCAGTATACGGACCAAAGTCATAAACTGTATGCCCCATCGCTTCTAATTGTTTGATAATTTCTTTTTTTAATGCAACACCTGCATGATCACTTGCTAGACTGATTCTCATTATTTTCCTCCTAATGAAATAAAAAACGAAGAAAATCTTCAGTTGAAGAATTTCTTCGTATATGTTTTACTGTGCAATAAAGCCAGTTACCGCAGCCAATAAACCAAAAATTACTCCTGGTAAGTTAGCAAGTACTACTGGCCAGTCTTTTTGTGGTTTTCCATATCCATATACGACCCATAATGAACAGTTTACAGCGGCGGCCAATGGTTGTAAATAGCCAGTCGGGTTCCCAGTTAAATTTCCATAGATTTGCGGACCGTATGAAACGTACATAATGATCGCGGTTACAGTTGCAACTTTCCCTAAATGGGCATGCCATTTTGCTTCTTCCATTTTACAAAACTCCTTAGAACATACTTTAAATTTACTTTTATATAAAATTAAGCTTACACCAACTTTCCGAAAATTGTAAGTGCTCTCTCACAAATTTTCTTATTATTTACTGAATTTTTCTTGAATAAATGCGTTTCAGAAAACTATCATGAAATAAAAACGAATATTCATTTTACTTTCCATAAAATTAGACTCGTATTTTGGATCTGGTTCTTGTACACTAAAAATAAAAGGAGTAAATAATATGCATCGCTTAGATTATCAATCCCCTTTAGGTATCTTGTCCTTAGTACGAGAAGAAGAAAATTTAATTGGTGCTTGGTTTGAAGGTCAAGCACATTATTTTCAAAAAATCGATCCTAACAATTGTACGATCACCACCAAAGATGACCCTTTATTTCAACCATTCACTACATTTTTAGATGCTTATTTTGCTGGTCAAAATCCTAGTATTACTGAGATTTACGACTATTTAACACCTAATGGAACGGTATATCAACAAAGAATTTGGAGATTATTACTCCACATCCCTTATGGACAAACACTTGCTTATATGGATATCGCAAATCAATACACCCAGTTGCAAAAATCTACCAGTGCGCGCGCTGTAGGTGGAGCTGTAGGTAAAAATCCACTCTCGATCTTTATTCCTTGTCACCGTGTGATTGCAAAAAATGGCCAATTGACTGGATACGCTGGTGGTTTAGACCGCAAAACAACTCTATTAAGACTAGAACAAGCTTGATCTTTTCCCTCGCTATTTAACGGATATATTACGACAAAAAAGCTCATTCTATTGAGAATGAGCTTTCTTTATTTATACTATGTGTCGTTAATGTTTGTTTTAACGTTAAAATTGCTTGTGGTGTAAGTTGTTGTTTGACTTCTTTTAAAGGAAGCCAAGTAAATTCCTCAGTTTCTGTTTGTTGAAATAGATCATGATCTGCCAATTGTACGGCATATACAAATAAAAATTCATGATACGCTGTTTGATGTGAAAAGAAATTTTCGATGACACCTAGATACTCCATTGCCACACATGTCGTATTTAATTCTTCTTTTATTTCACGCTGCAGTGCTTCACTAGTCGATTCACCAAATTTTACTCGTCCGCCTGGTAGAGTAAGCGTTTGATCTGGATAGCGGCACACCAGTACTCGATTGTCGACCTCACAAAATGCCGCTACACGGATATTTAATTTCCCTTGAGTCAAGTCGACCGTTAAATCAGACATGATCGACCCAAATATCTTGAGCGATGGTTTGCAAATGATTGATTTTGTCCCATTGTTCTGCAAACGTTAAGTGATTTCCTTCTTCGGTTGAAGCAAATCCACATTGTGGACTGATACTTAAATACTCTAATGGGATATATGCTTGTGCTTCTAGTACTCGTGCTTTGATCTGTTCAGGATCTTCTAGTTCAGGTGTTTTCGATGTGACTAAACCTAAAACGACTTGACTCTTTTTACCTGCTTCTTTCCAATAGCGTAGTGGTGTAAAATCACCCGCACGATCAGAGTCGTATTCCAAGAAAAAACCATCATAGTCTGTTGCAAACAATTCTTTAGCGATAGGCTCATATCCTCCTGAGAACAACCAAGAAGAGGCATGATTACCACGACAAATGTGTGTTGTAATCACCATATCTACTGGTTTATTCGCTAATGAAGCATTGATGATCTTTGTACAAATCGCCGCAATATATTCTGGATCGATTCCTTTTTGTGTAATTTCTGCACGTTTTGTAGCATCTGCTAAAAAGGCCCAATTTGTATCGTCAAATTGTAAATAGCGACAGCCTGCTGCATAAAAAGCTTGGATCGCCTCTTGATACGCAGTAGCTAAATCTTGATAAAACTCATTTAAATCCGGATAGATCTCGGATAGATGTGAAGTTCCATCATTGGCAAGCAACTCCTGACGTAACAGCATCGTTGGACTTGGAATTGTCGCTTTAGCTTCTACTCCTTCATACTGATCAACCACTTTTTTCAATTGACGAAAATCTTCAATAAATGGATGTGTATCTGAAAATGATACTCGATCAACCAAACGAATATTATAGGCTGGAGCGGGTTTCCCATGAAACACTTGATTGTATTGTTCTGGTGTATAGCCTTCAACCCCATCGAGTCCTTCTAAAAAATCAAGATGCCAAAAACCACGACGGAACTCTCCATCTGTAATTCCCTTAAGTCCTGCTTTTACTTGTTGCGCAACCAACGCTTCAATTTCTTCAGATTCGATTTCCTTGCGTTTTTCTAATGAGATTTGCCCATTTTTTTCTGCTAGTTTCGCTTCTTTCAAACGTTCTGGTCGTAAAAAACTACCGACATGATCGACACGATATGGAGCTTGTTGTTTTCCCATCTTTCACCATTCCTTTTCCTTTTTAACTAAAAAAAACGTCCTTTGTCAGCCGACAAAGGACGTGTAATCACGTGGTACCACCTTAATTTAGGAAATCATTTCCCCTTAAGCGTTCTGTAACGTAGAACAGGCCGCAAGATCACTCTTGTCCGAAAAGACCATCTTCTGCTTTAACTCCGGGCTTTTTTCACCAACCAAAACCTCTCTAAACAACCAATTAAAACGTACTCTTCTTTCCATTGGATCTATATGTGATTGTTATCATACCATGCTAAAAAAAATTGTCAACTATTCAAAAGGATAAACCATTCCCCACTGCGTACGAATACTTGTCAATGTGGCCATAACGTCTCGAACAAGTTGTAAGTTTTGTTCACCCGATTGGTTGGTGATGTAGTCTTCCATATCTAAAATTTCATATTCTAAGGCTCGAGCAGTTTCGCCTTCTGTAATCGTGATCGTCTCTCCTGTTTCTGTATACGTGATCGTTGCTTCCTGTGCCCTAGGATAGTTATTGATTTCGATGAATGCTTTCTCACATGCGACTACTCCTCGTTTGGGTTGTTTCGCCCGCATTGTCAAAGCCATCACTGACATCTCTCCATCTGGATTTTTCAATAAAATGCCCGATGTTTCGTCTACACCTGTTTCAAAAAAGTTACCGGTAGTCAAGACGACATTCGGTTGACTACTCATGAAATAGCGCGCAAACGAAGTAGCATATACACCAATATCAAGTAAAGCTCCGCCAGCTAATTCTTTTGAGAAAAACCGATTCGTCACATCATATTCTTTACAGCTTCCAAAATTGACTTGAACCATTTTAACAGGACCTAATTCGCCACTAGCTACGATTTTTTGTAATTTTTTGTAAAGAGGCATATGGAATAGCGTCACGCCGTCAGATAAAATCAGGCCGCGCTCTTTTGCTAATGAGACACACTCTTCCAACTGACGATCATTGACTGTAATCGCCTTTTCACAAAAAACATGTTTATTTTGTAGTAACGCAGCTTTGATTTGTTCATAATGCAGATTATGCGGAGTAGCGATATACACGATATCGATTGCTTCGTCTTTGAGCAATTCTGTAACATCTTTATAGATGTGCTCAATATCATAATTTTTGGCAAACGTTTCTGCTCGTTCAAAACGTGCGCTCGTGACTCCATACACTTTACGATCTAATGCCTTAAACGCTTCAGCCATCTCTCTTGCAATGACTCCAGTTCCGATGATTCCCCAATTATACATTCGACTTTCCTCCTGTTAGTTCATAATCTGTAGTTTCTGTCACCACGATTGCTCCGGTAGCGATTTTGTAAAATAATGATGTATCCACGATTCCAGGTGTCATAAGTAACCTTTGATTTAATCTAGCGAACTCAATAGTTTGTGGTATAAAATCGATTAATACTGTTCCACGACTTGTATACGTATAAGAATCACTCGTTTGACTCATACGGAGTGCACTTGTCCCTAATGGTTTCAATGATTCAATGACGCTTCCAATAGCTTCTTTGACTACTTCTAAAGTAAGTGGGACTTTAAAGCTTAACGTTTTGGATACTTTACTTTCATCGACCAACACAATATATTCTTTAGCCATTTGTGCAATGATTTTTTCTTCCGTATGGATTCCGCCCATTGATTTCAACACGATCAGTTCTTCATCGACTTCATCACAACCATCGAAGGCTAAATCAACTTGTGACACATAAGCCGTGTCTAGTACTGTTAAGCCTGAATTGATACAATGTTGCTTGGTTTTTTCTGAAGGTGTAACGATTTGAACGTCTAATTTAGTTTCTTTGATCATATCGACTAGATACCCAATCGTACTTCCACCACCCAGACCTAATACCATACCAGATCGGATTTTCTTTAAAGCTAGTGCTGCACAGCGTTTTTTCATGACTAAACCCCTTTATGAAATTTAATTTTACAAAAAATATAATTTATGAAATTAACTTTCTTAAGTATACGCAAGCAATTCCTTATTCGTCAAGAAAAAACTAGAAGTTGTCATAAGACAACTTCTAGTTTAAATTTTATGATCTGAAATCAATTGCTCATGTCGTTTGATAAATTCTAAACGTTCAGGTTCTTCAAACGCTAAAAGCAAGAACAGTGTTTCTGTCAACAACATCGCTGAAACTCTAGAAAAATAATAATCTTTTTGAAATAACCGTTCTCTAGTAGCTGTCGTTAAGTGAATCGTAGCCAGTTTTGCTAATGGAGAGTGCTGATTATTCGTCATCGCCACTACGACAATCTCTTTCGTGTTACACCATTCGACAGCTTTGATCAAATCTTTCGTCTCTCCTGAATTTGAGATCACGATGACTAGATCTTCTTTGGTAAAAGTCAATAAAGCAGCTAATGCTGTATCCCAAATTTCATACGCGTTAGCCGCGATCCCAATTTGATTAAAACGATAGGCTGCATCCATTGCAACAGGTATCGTATTTCCATACGCTAAAAAAATAACTCGTTTTGCTTGAACGATTTGATTTAGTGTTTGCTGAACATCAACTTCATTCAATTGCATCAAAGTTTGTTCGATCTCTTTGATTTTATTTTGCTTGATATGCGCTAAACGTTGGCCTAACAGCGAGCGTTCCGGGTGTGGATCTAGCTTTGGAATCGTCACTTGGGCCAATTCGATTTTTAATGCATGAAAGCCTACGACTTCTATCTTACGGCAAAAACGACTGATCGAAGCCTCGCTGACTTCACTTTGTAAGGCTAAATCCGCAATCGTCATATTTGGGATCTCTTTAGGATGTGCCAAAATATAATCAGCTACTTTTTTTTCAGTTAGCGAAAATGTGGTATACATCGTATGTAATTTATCAAGAATATTCACGTAATTACTCCTTTTTCCCATCATTTTCCTATTGTAGCATATTCTATTTAATGAGCGAGCATTTCTTGAGCGATCTCACTTGCTGATAGATCAGCCGGATAATAAGTCGGCCAATGATCCATCTCAGTCAATAATGCTTGTTGGCTCTCTCCACCAAAGTAGATGTGAAAATGAGCTGCTGCTTCATCCTTGATTCCGTGATCACTAAATTGGACGTAACGATAATTCCCTGCATCTTTATCCGTCGTTTCAAATAAATACCGGACACCTTTATTGCCTTTGGTATATGTCAAGATTTCTTTACCCGCATACTTATATGTATACGTATGTGTTCCTTTGGGGTCTGTAAAGCTAATTTTACTATCCGTTATCTTGATGGTATTGACATCGGTCTTATATCCTGTTTCATAATAAGCTTTATACTCTGTCTCGGTCTTTTCCGGATTTAATTTCGCTTTATATGCAAATACTTGATCGAGTGTACCATCTTGCAATAAAGGATAAACCGATTGCCAATTTCCTGCATAATTAGCTAACGGTCGATCTTCCACAGCGCTATCGTCAAAATAACCATTGGCAACTGTTTTTTCTGTTGCGGCTGTCGTTTCTGAATCAACAGCTTTTCCTGTCGACTGTGTCGTTTTTTCTAAGGCTACTAGATTTTCTTCCATGACCGAGATATAGGTTTCTCCGTTTTTAATTTGTTCATTCGTTAAACTTTCTAATGGATTTAGGACTAATAAATCAACACCGGTTTCATTCGCTAATGTTTTAGCGACTTTGTCACTCGCGTTTTCTTCAAAATAAATATAGCGAATATCATTGTCTTTTACATATGTTTTCAACTCGCTCAAACGTTTAGGACTAGGCTCAATATCTGGTGAAAGACCTGCGATCGGTACTTGGGTTAGCCCATACTCCAAAGCTAAATAACCAAAGGCCGCATGTTGTGTCACAAAGCTTTTTTGCGTCGCACTACTTAAGCTTTTTTGATAGTTTTGATCTAAGGTAGTGAGCTTTTCTAAGTATGCTTCACTATTGGTTTTAAATGTTTTTGCTTTATCCGGATATACCTTTGCTAGTTGTGCTTCGATTGAGGCCACTTCTTTTTTCGCTAAACTCGGTGCAAGCCAAGTGTGTGGATCAAGTTCATGATGATGACCTTCTTCTTCGTGGTCATGATCTTCTTCTTCTGAACCTGGTAACAGCAACATACCTTTTGTTCCCTCTACCACATTAACCTTATCGTCTAACGTTTTTTCTATGTTAGATACCCAGCCTTCCATATTAGGGTTGTGATAGACAAATACATCTGCCGATTGAATTTTAGCCATATCCTTAGCACTTGGTTCATAATCATGCGGTTCTGAACCTGCTGGAACTAATAAACTAACGTCAGCTTCATCTCCTACGATTTCTTTTGTGAATTCATACATTGGATAAAAAGTTGTTACGATTGATAATTTTTTTGAATCTGCTGTTACTGAACTTTCTTGATTATTCCCACAAGCACTCAATATTCCCAAACTAGTGAGTACAATCGTACCTAACCCCAATAATTTTTGATAATTTTTCACGTATTAAATCCCCTTTTGCTTTCGTTTTGCTGCTTGAATCAATTTCAATGCACGCTTTTTCGTTTTGATATTTGGACTTTTTAAACGACGATAAGCGCTCGATAAATCCGTTTTTTCCATCTTTTTTCTCCCATATCATAGTTATTTGACTTCTTGAAATAAAACGCGTTTACGTAATTTTGGTGAGTATTTTTTCAATGTTAACTTTTCTGGCGTATTTCGTTTATTTTTACTCGTTAAGTACAAGCGTTCTTTTGTTTCCTTACATTCCAAAATGATCGTCTGACGCATGTTGTAATCCTCCTCGTTCTAGAAAATACATGTCAAGTTGTTGTTTGTGGTCATAATTTAGTTCGGGATAGAGTGCAAGTAATTGTTTTTTAGCCGTTAAAGGAATTTCCCAAAATCCTTCGATTTGTTTAAACGATAAATCAGATAGAACCTTAAAAATCGGATACAACTCGAGAAACTCATCAAACAATAAATTTTCTGCTTCATCAAAATCTTTGACCAAGCCTTTTTGTAAGGCTTCTGTTGTTGGAGCTCCCGTTTCGTCGATAATTCCTTGTTGGAACATTTCTTGATAAAGTTGTGCTTTAGGTGTTTGCTGCTTAAAGTAGGCATAGCCATCTTCGATCAAAGGAGGATAAATAATCTTCATCGAACCTCCGCCTTTCGCAATTTCACTTCTTCTTTGGTGATATAGTGTGAGCGTTTATAGACTCCTGTCGTTAGATCATAAGCAATCGTAGGACTTTTGATCTGGTGATGAGTACGACGTGTGCGTTTTTTCATTTTCGATGTTTTACGAGCAGGTACTGCCATTTTTCTTCCTCCTTACCAACTGGCTTTTTTGACACCTGGGATTTTTCCTTCTAAGGCTAACTTACGAAACTCAATCCGCGATAGACCAAATTTTCTTAAATATCCACGTGGTCGACCATCTATCCGATCTCGATTCTTCAATCTTACCGGGCTAGCATCCTTCGGTAGTGCTGCAAGACCTTGGTAGTCTTTAGCTGCTTTTAATGCTTCACGCCGTTTGCGATAATGTTCGACTGTTGCACGTTGTTTTTGTGCTTTTGCGATTTTTGATTTTTTTGCCATATTACTCCCTCTTCCTATTTGACATATTTAAATCGTAATGAATACGATTTGAGCAGAAAGAATTTAACAGAACTGCGTTTCGTTGTCAATATTTTTTCACAAAAAAAAACGTCTATAAATCGAAAATCATTCGATTTATAGACGTCAATATTCATTTTAGTGAAAGCTATTGTGGGTATTCACTAGTCCTTGCTAGAAACGTTTTAGTGCCATAAATCAGTAAATTCGATGGTAATGACTACGTTTAATCCTTCTATACTTTTTTTCTACGTTGCGCTCTTGACATCGCTGGTTGTTCTGTTGCAACTTGTGGTTTTTTAGCGAGTAATTTCAAGTGATAAGGTTCATGATAGCGAAACCCGTCTTTGACAAAATCGCCACCAGTCACGTAAAGTCCTACTGGTTCTAATTTCCCTTCTGCTTTGTGCTCAATTCGACCGATCGGAACTAGTGATTGATAACTTGTTCCAATTTGTAGCTCATATCGATTCTGGTGGATCCGTTTTACAAAGTAATAAGGATAGATCGTATTCCATTCAATCAAATAGCCGTCTTGCTGTGATAACTCATTTGTTGATATGACATTTTTTTCAATCAATTCTTGCATATTCATCGCTAAAATAAGTTCATAATCGTCATAAAAATCGATCGTAATTTCTTCAGTATCGACCGCATTCATTGTTTTGGCAGATGTTTTAGACTCTTGTTGAATATTGAAGACTTCATCTGGAAGATATTTTACAAAAAGTTGGGTAACATCAATTTTTAAATTTTTATCAAAAAAGTAATAAAAGATATTCAAGGCAATGAAATAAATCAAAATCACAAAAACGATACTGTATAAAATAAATTGTAAATAATTTTCATTTTGCAATAATCCATAGATGATTCTTAAAATATAAAGCGTTGGGAAAATACTTAAGATCGTATAACTGCGATTCAAGTATTTAGGACTAATATCTAAATACCCTAAAAATTTATTGATTCCATTGATGATATCTAATAAGAAACTCATTGACTAGCACCTGCCTCATCGCTTGTAGTTACGTTAAGATTATTTACATTTTCTTCAACTGAAGATGACGGTGTCGTATCAGATTGTTCGCTTGTGGTACTCTCTTCACTAGTCGTACTTTCTTCACTGCTTGAACTAATTGTTTCTTGATCTTGTGTATCATAAGTTCTTGGTGTTTGTTCAACGCTTGATTCTGTAACGCTCATAATGGTATCAGACGAAGGTTTCGTTTCATCACTAGAACGACTTGTTTGGCTACTTGTTGTAGTGGTCGTGGTCGTAGTATTCGTGGTCGTACGATAACTCGAACTATTTACCACAGTCGTTGCTGTGGCAATCAACACAGAAATCGTTAATAACGCAATTGGTTTTAATATTGGCGGAACTTTTCTCATGTTTTTCATGCTCCTTTAGTAGTATCGAAAATATCCTACCACAATTTCTTTCAAAAAAAATGATTATTTTCTGAAATGACGCGATAAATTAAGATTTATTTAACCCTTTTTGGTCGACCTAGAAGACCTATCGTAGTATTTATCTTAAGAATATGTTAAACTTTCAACTAGATATGATGAACTTGTGAAAAGGAGAACGCTATGAAAATATTCGATCGTGTTGAAAGCATTATCTATTTTATTCTCTCTGTCGGACTGATCGGTTTTTCTACATATGCGTTATTCAGCGCATTCACTCACGGTCTATGGGAATCGATAGCACTGTTATTCTTTTTATTTTTACTCGGACTGACATTTGCTTCTTATGGATTTGTTCGCTGGATGAAACTTCGTGAAACCTATCGCTATCTTTCGTATTATCGTACATATTTAGTCATTCAATTCGCTACGTTTTTCTACTTAATGCTTTTGGGTAGTATTGCTCATTTCCTATTAAACGAACCTTTAGGAATGAGTTGTGCTTTAGTTGGCTTAGTCATCACGTTACTCTCTACGATCCCAATCTACTTTTCCTTCAAATAAAAAAGACATCTCCCAAAAAATGGAAGCTGTCTTTTTTTTACCCTTTTAAAGGTGTTTTTGTTTCAAAAAGTGGACTTACTGGTTTGTTCTCATGAATACGTTTAATGGCTTCTGCCACTAATTTTCCAACGCTAACTTCGTCGATTTTTTCGATTTTACGCTCTTCTGGTAAATTGATCGAATCTGTGACTACTAAACGCTCGATCGCTGAATCCTGAATACGCTCTAAGGCTGGCCCAGATAATACCGGATGCGTACAAGACGCATATACAGTCTTAGCTCCAGCTTCTTTTAACGCATTAGCTGCTAGTGTGATTGTTCCTGCTGTATCAATAATATCATCAATCAGAACACATACTTTACCATCTACACGGCCAATAATATTCATTACTTCAGCGACATTAGCACGTGGACGACGTTTGTCGATGATTGCAATCGGTGCTTTTAAGAACTCAGCTAATTTACGTGCACGTGTTACACCACCATGGTCCGGTGATACGACAACAACATCATCACCTTGGATCCCTTTTTCTAAAAAATAATTCGCGATCAAAGGAGCACCCATCAAGTGGTCTACTGGAATATCAAAGAACCCTTGGATTTGTGCTGCATGCAAATCTAACGTCACCATTCTTGTAGCGCCAGCTTTTTGGATCATATTCGCTACTAACTTCGCTGTGATTGGCTCACGAGAACGTGCTTTACGATCTTGTCTTGCATAACCATAATAAGGCATCACGATATTAATTGTTTTTGCACTCGCACGCTTTAACGCATCGATCATGATCAATAATTCCATTAAATTATCATTTACCGGGCTACTAGTAGACTGAATGATATATACGTGAGAACCACGAATACTTTCTTCGATGTTTACTTGGATTTCACCATCACTAAATTGTTTAACAGAGCATTTTCCTAATTCGACACCAACGGCAGCTGCAATTTTTTCAGCCAAAGGACGATTGGAATTTAAGGCAAAAATCTTTAACTTTGGATCAAAATACTGGTTTAACATGAGAACCTCCACTTTCTATACCTAAAACTAGAATCCGACACGTTTCTAGAAATCTCTTACTCATAAATAGTAGTCATTTTTGTTTGATAAATCAAGTGATTCCGTTATTCTTATTGATTATAAGGCAATTTTTTTGCGAAATCTTCTTTATTTTCTTGACGTGCCCGGGCAATTCCCATTCCATTATCTGGAATATTCATCGTAATCGTCGATCCTGCAGCAACAACCGCATTTTCCCCTAGTGTAACTGGTCCGACCAAGTTAGAAGCTGAACCAATAAAGGCATGGTCACCAACCGTTGTATGGTGCTTATGTTTGCCATCATAATTGACAAATACTACACCGCATCCAACATTGATTTCTTTACCTAACGTCGCATCGCCTACATAAGTCAAATGTCCAACTTTAGTGTGTTCACCCACTACTGCTTTTTTGATTTCAACAAAATTTCCGATATGCGCGTGCTCATGAATCTCTGCTTGTGGGCGTAAATGTGCAAATGGCCCGATATCTACATGATCACGTACTGTACTTTCTTCAATAACAGAAGAGTACACTTTGACATAGTCTCCGATCGTACTGTCAACGATTTGAGTTTGGCCAGAAATAAAGCACCCTTCTCCAATCGTTGTTTGACCTTTTAGGTAAACACCTGGTTCAATGATTGTTTCAGCACCAATCTTAATACCCGCTTCAATATACGTAGAATTTGGATCAATAAATGAAACACCATTTCTCATATGCTCGGTATTAATGCGATTACGCATAATACGATTGGCCTCTGCTAAAGCGATACGGTCATTGACCCCAATCGATTCTTCAAAGTTTTCTGTTTGATAAGCAGCAACTGTATGGTCTGCTTTTTTCAAAATTTCAATGATATCTGTTAAATAATATTCGCCTTGAGCATTATTTGTATCGATTTGATTCAATGCTTCAAATAATAATTCATTATCGAAACAATACGTTCCTGTATTGATTTCTTGAACTTGGGCTTCACTTACTGAAGCATCTTTTTGCTCTACGATTTTTTCAACAATCCCGACACGGTCACGAATAATACGTCCATAACCAGTTGGATCCTCCGCATGCGCTGTCAAAATAGTTGCAGAAGCGTGTTTTCCTTCATGGTATTCAAATAAACGTTCCAAAGTTTCACTTGTTAATAAAGGTGTATCCCCACTGATTACTAAAGTAGTTCCTTTTTTTCCTTGTAAAAATGGTGCAGCTTGTAATACAGCATGTCCTGTACCCAACTGTTCTGCTTGCAATGCATATTCACTGCGTTCGCCAAGTTGTTCTTTAACTAAATCTGCTCCGTGGCCTACGATCGTTACGATTTGAGTGGGTGCTAATTCAGTTACACGATTCATAATATGTTCGACCATGGGTTTACCACAAACTGGATGTAGCACTTTGTATAATTTTGATTTCATGCGTGTACCTTTACCCGCAGCTAAAATAATGGCATAACGTGATTCCACGTAATTCACTCCAATTCCTTATTTTCTCGTTTAAGTGTAGCTCAATTCATATTCTTTTTCAAACGCTTTTAGTGAACAAAAAGAGGATATGACAAAAGTCTGTCACACCCCCTAAAAATAAATCGACAATGTTTTAGAAGTGGCTCCTTTAAAGACCAGTCAAAACAGTACCCAAATATAGAATACTGCTAGCAGAATGAACCAACTTATTTCTTGGATTATCCACTTCTATCACAGTTGCTTTTTTAGTCTAGCTCGTTAAAATAATTCCCTGGTACGACAGAGATCGATTTGGTCTGTGTATCTACATCTTCGACATACAATAAAGATGTATAGTCAGTTACCGCACGATCTCCCTTAAAGTTCGCTTCTGCAAAAACAGTAACTCCTACTAGCTCGGCTTCAAATTCTTCGATCAAACCTTGCATCCCGTTGATCGTTCCGCCGCCTTTCATGAAATCATCTACTACAAGGACACGCGAGCCACGTTTTAAGCTACGTTTAGATAATTCCATTTTTTCGATACGTTCAGAAGAACCAGATACATAGTTGACGCTAACAGTGGAACCCTCTGTAATTTTTGAGTCTCGACGTACAATAACAAAAGGTACATTCAAATAATAAGATACCGCCTGAGCAATCGGAACCCCCTTAGTTGCGACAGTCATCACGGCATCGATTTCTTGTCCTAAATATTTTGAAGCGATGATCCGACCTACTTGACGCAATAATTCTGGTTCCCCTAAAAGGTCAGATAAATAAACGTAGCCACCGGGTAATAAGCGTGTTTGATCAGATAGACGATTAGCTAGTTCTTTCAAATAACCTTTCGTTTCTTCTTTAGTGATCGTTGGGATAAATTTTACTCCTCCAGCAGCTCCTGGAATCGTTTCTAAAATCCCTGTTCCTCTTTGATTAAACGTTTTTTTTACGATAGCTAGATCTTCGCTAATTGATGATTTAGCTGAATCATAGCGTTTTGCGAAAAATGTTAATGAGATTAATTCATGTGGATGATCCAACAAGTAATGGGTCATATCGATCAATCGCTCACTGCGACGCACTTTCATTTGTTTTTTGCCCCTTTTTATTTTCTATTTTTCCTCATTATATAGTCTTTTACTAATTTTTACGAGTATTTTCTAATATTATCAGAAAAACGTTCGTAAATAATGAAATAAAGATAAAAAAATAGCGAGAAATTTTCGTTTCTCGCTCATAAAACTATGGTTTTTCATGAAATTTTCTTTGTTTTTGAATTTGAAATCGTACAACGAGTGTACGAATGATTTGAACCACTAAAAACAAAGCAATAAATACCAATGTGATCGTCGCACCAGGAGGTGTATCCAAATAAAATGATCCTGTCAGACCACTCAGCATTCCAAAAAGCCCTACAATGACACTAATTAATAGTACAGCCGAAAAACTTTTACCCAGTTTCATACTAATCGCTGCAGGTAGTACCATGATTGCTGAGATCAATAGCGCACCTGCGATTGGGATCATTACCGCAATAGCAATCCCTGTAAGAATATTAAAGCACATCGACATGATGCGCACGGGTAAGCCGTCAACTTCAGCCGTATCCTCATCAAATGTTAAAACATACATTGGTCGTCTGAAGAAAAGAAACATCAAGACCAATAACAAACATAGACCACCTAAAAAGTAAAGCTGTGATGTTGTGATCGTTACGATCGACCCAAATAAGTACGATTGAACACTCACTGCTGAATTTCCACCATTTAGATTCATAAGGACGAGCGCTAATGCTAATCCCCCAGCCATTAAAATAGCAATCGAGATTTCAGAATACGTCCGATAGATCGTGCGTAAGTATTCCAAGATAACTGCTGCAATCACTACAACGATCAATGTAGTAAACGTCGGATTAAGATTTAAAACAAATCCTAAAGCTACCCCTGCTAATGAAACATGTGATAATGTGTCGGCCATCAATGACTGACGACGTAATACTAGAAAGACACCAAGCATCGGAGCAATTCCTGCAATAAAAATTGCGGCTAAAAAAGCTTTTCTCATGAATTCAAGTGAAAGCAACGCCATGGAGTCCCCTCCTTTCTAACTAAATGAATATGTCGATCCGCATAAGCTTGAATATCTTCGTGATCGTGCGTGATCATTAAAATCGCTTTTTGATGCTGATGGGCACTATGTCGTAATAAACGGTAAAATTCTTGTCTAGATTGATCGTCCATCCCCGTCGTTGGTTCATCCAGTACAAATAAATCAGGATCTGTTGCAAACATTCTTGCTAAACTAATTCGTTGCTTTTGACCACCAGATAACGCACCTACACGTTTATGACGCATATCCCACATACCAACTGCTTCTAAAGCTTTTCTAACGTGTTGATGATCACGTTCTGTCAAACGTTTAAACCAGCGTCCACGTGGATAACGACCAGACTGAACGAGCTCTAATACCGTACTTGGAAAGCCTACGTTGTATGAAGCAATTTGTTGAGGAATATACCCGATACTTAATTTATTTCCCGCGACATTTTCTTTAGCAATCGTGACTTTTCCTTGTGCTGGTTTTAATAATCCTAACGTAGAGCGGACGAGAGTCGATTTTGCTGCACCATTTTCACCAGTTAAAATGACAAATTCTCCACTATCTACATGATAGCTAATATCTGAGAGAACGGGTTCATCGTCATAATAAAAAGTTAAATTTTGCACTTCGATATAACGCATACTACACTCTCCTTAATAAATACTTTTTTTCAATGCTTCTAAATTTTGTTCCATAATACTAATATAGGTCTCGCCATCATCCATTTGTTTCTGTGTTAAACTTTCTAACGGGTTTAAAACTGCAAGTTCTACTCCAGTTTCAGTAGATAACGTTTCAGCAACTTTAGACGATGCATTTTCTTCAAAATAAATCACGCGTACATCATGATCTTTAACATATGTTTTCAATTCTGCTAAACGGCTTGGCGAAGGCTCCTGTTCTGCTGATATACCTGTAATGGACTCTTGTGTCAAATCATATTGATGAGCAAGATAACTAAATGCCGCATGTTGCGTCACAAAAGTGCGATGTGTTGCTCCTTTGAATGCTTCTTCATATTTTGTATTCAATTGTTCTAATTCATCGATATAGGCTTCAGCATTTTTTTCGAAAATCGTTTTCTTCTCTGGATACTGTGCACTTAACCGTGTCTTTATCTCTTCAACTTCTTTTACTGCTAGTACTGGATCCGTCCAAACGTGAGGATCGTGTTCATGATCGTGTCCATCTGTTGACTCATGGTCATCCTCTGTTTCTAAAGCAATCGTTGAAGTTGCTTCGATCACCAATGTATGTTTTGGATCTAAATTTTTTTGTGCGCTCGTTACCCAACTCTCCAAATCTTGACTGTTGTATACAAAAACATCTGACTGAGCGATTTTTGCCATATCTTTAGCACTAGGTTCATAATCATGTGGTTCAGTCCCCGCTGGAATCAGTAAACTAACATCACCTTCATCACCTAATACTTCCTTTGTAAACTCGTACATTGGGTAAAATGTTGCAATCGCTTGGATCTTATCTGATTTTGCTTGATCTTTAGCAGTGTTTGACTGACTGCATCCAGCTAAAAATAATCCTAATCCGGCAATTAGCATTGCTGTTCTTTTTATGTATTTCATTTTCTTTCCTCACTTTTTTATAAATCGGAATTTTTACGATTTAACGCAAAGAATAATTTATCAGAGGATTGCTGTTTCGTCAACGATTACGCTATAATTTCTGATTTAGGAACGAATTTCACTACTAAATCGGAAAACATCGGAATATCAATACATATAAAAGAAGCTATCCTTGCTTGAAGGATAGCTTCTCAATGTAGTGTACGAACCAAATATACCTCATCGCAAAACCCTTTGAGTGCATTGACGATTCTTTGTGCCCGAGATTGCTTTTGGCATAATGCAAAAACAGTCGGTCCACTTCCACTCATCAAGGCAATATCCGCACCATAACTCATCATTCGATCTTTGATTTGTTGCACAACGGGATAACGAGGAATCGTGATGCTCTCTAAACTATTTCCCATCGAAGCAACCATTTCAGCATAATTTTGCTGTTCGATTGCTTGCTTCAAGCGCGACATATCAGGATGATGGAGTTGCTCTAACTCTACTTGCTGAAAAATTTTACGCGTCGATACACTGATCTTGGGCTTAACAAGCACAACCCAACTTGCTGGCATCGACGGTAACGTCTGTACGATTTCACCTTTCCCTAGAATGTGAGCTGTTGATCCATGTAGGCAAAACGGTACATCTGTTCCAATTTCGACACCAATTTGAATCATTTCTTCCATTGAAAGATTTAAGTCGAATAAACGATTTAAGCCACGTAATGTTGCCGCACAATCTGAACTACCACCACCAAGTCCAGCTGAGACAGGGATCGCTTTTTGAACAGAAATTTTAACACCATCAGTGATACCATAGCGTCGCTTGATTTTTTCTGCTGCTTGGTAAACATTATTGCGCTTGTCTAAAGGTAAGAATGCTTTATTGGTTTCCAATATGATCTTATCTTCATCCAAGCGTTCAAATGTTAAACGATCAGCCAAATCTACACTTGCCATGATCATCTCGAGTTCATGATAACCATCCGTTCGCTTATATAATACGTCTAGTCCGAGATTAATCTTCGCTGGGGCCTTTTCGAAAATCTCCATATACCTCACCTTATTATAGTTTCTATTTTTTCTATCATATCAGATTTTTCAAAAACTATCTCAATTTAAGTTGTATTTCTTATCAATTCCTTGTATCCTCAAAATTAATAACGCTTTCATATTTTTAAATAAATCCTAAACATGTC
The DNA here is from genome assembly GCF_913775425.1 of uncultured Enterococcus sp. GTDB lineage: Bacteria > Bacillota > Bacilli > Lactobacillales > Enterococcaceae > Enterococcus_G. The sequence goes on along the minus strand of NZ_CAJYIS010000062.1, from coordinate 29,691 downwards.
TAGACAAGTAAGAAAAAGTGCACTAAAATCAGAGCAGAAGCCCCACCTTAACAGGAGATTACTCATATATCGGTCTTGCTCTTCATTTGAATGGTAGATCTGTCGGTAGTTTTGTTTCAAAAAGGAGAAATAGAGTGAATAAATTCAAAGAAATATTTTTAGATCTAGAACAAAAAATATTAGCTAATGAATATCCCGCACACACCTTGTTGCCTAGTGAAAATCAGCTAATCAAACTATATGGTGTTTCACGTGAGACTGTTCGTAAAGCTTTACAACTTTTATTAAATGCAGGTTATATCCAAAAGAAACAAGGAAAAGGATCTATCGTACTCGACACAAACCGGATGGATTTTCCAATATCTGGTTTAGCGAGTTATAAAGAATTACAAGATGCTCAAAGTATTCCAAGTGAAACCAGTGTAGTTGAGATCACACTAACAAAAGTTTCCAAACGGATCCACGAAGCAACAAACTGGCCTCTAGACGCTCCTGTGTGGAGATTGATCCGCCAAAGACGTATCAATAAAGAAGTTGTTATTTTAGATAAAGACTATCTATTACAAAGTATCATTCCTAATGTTTCTTTAGAACAAGCTGAGGAGTCGATTTATGATTATTTTGAGAATGAATTAAACTTATCTATCGCTTTTGCTAGGCGTGAAATTACAGTCGATCCTGTCAGTAAAGAATTCCGTTCATTGATGAATCTTCATCCAGAAGATCAAAATGTCATCACGATCCGTAGTCTAGTGTATCTAGATGATTCACGTTGTTTTGAATATACCGAATCGATTCATCGCTTAGATCGCTTTAAATTTATTAATTATGTCTATCGTAAAAAAGAATAAAAAAATCTCTCAACTGAAAAGTTGAGAGATTTTTTTATTTAGCATAATCAGTAGCGCGTGTTTCACGAATCACGGTAATTTTGATATGACCTGGATAATCCAAATCATCTTCAATTTTCTTACGGATGTCTCGCACCAAGCGTACTGCTTCTAAATCAGAAATTTCTTCTGGTTTTACCATTACGCGTACTTCTCGCCCTGCTTGAACTGCAAAACTTGAAGCCACTCCGGCAAAGCCATTTGAGATATTTTCTAGATTTTCTAGACGACGGATGTAGTTTTCTAACGATTCACTACGAGCACCTGGTCGAGCAGCGGACAGAGCATCGGCTGCTGCAACTAATACAGAAATAACCGAAGTTGCTTCTGTATCGCCATGATGGGATGCGATTGCGTTGATAACCACAGGGTTTTCTTTATATTTTGCCGCTAGCTCAGCACCGATTTCAACGTGAGAACCTTCAACTTCATGATCTAAAGCTTTACCGATATCATGTAGGAAACCAGCTCGCTTAGCTAACTGTACATCTTCACCGATTTCAGCAGCTAAAACACCAGTTAGGCGTGCTACTTCGATTGAGTGATTTAACACATTTTGACCGTAACTCGTTCTAAAACGTAAACGTCCCATGATTTTGATCAAATCAGGATGCAACGTATGTGCGCCAACTTCAAAGGCTGCTTGTTCACCATATTCACGAATCCGCTCGTCCATTTCTTTACGCGATTTTTCGACCATTTCTTCGATACGCGCTGGGTGGATACGACCATCTTGGATTAATTTCTCCAAGGTCATTCTAGCAATTTCACGACGAATTGGATCAAATCCTGATAACACGACCGCTTCTGGGGTATCGTCGATAATCAAATCGATTCCCGTTAATGTTTCTAGTGTACGAATATTTCGTCCCTCACGACCAATGATACGACCTTTCATCTCATCATTTGGCAATGTTACAACAGATACTGTTGTTTCAGATACTTGATCTGCTGCACAACGTTGCAATGCTAATGAAAGTAAGTTTTTCGCCTTACGATCGGCTTCTTCTTTTGCTCGTTGTTCTGATTCTTTGACCATTATTGTTAATTCATGAGTCAACTCTTCTTCCGTCGACTTCATGATCACATCTTTTGCTGCTTCTTTCGTTAATCCAGCAATACGTTCTAACTCTGTTTGCTGAGTGGTAATTAATTCTTCGACCTTCTGTTCTCGCTCATCAATTTGAGATTGTCGCTCACTCACTCGTTGCTCTTTTGCTTCTAATGAATGTTCTCGTTTTTCCAAAGAATCATCTTTTCGATCAAGTAGTTGTTCTCTTTGTAGTAAGCGATTTTCTTGTGATTTTAATTCAAGTTTGCTTTCTTTCAACTCTCTTTCAATCTCGGATCGATGCTGTTGATTCTCTTCTTTTGCTTCTAGTAACATTTCTTTTTTCAAGGTATCTGCTTCTTTTCTTGCTTGTGCAAGAATTGCGGATGCCGACTGTTGTGCATCGTCTAATTCTTTTTGTCGACGCGCATTAGACTTCACCATCGCTAGTAACCCTAAACCAAGACCGACAAATAAACTGAGGATAGCGAGGAGAAGTATCAGCATTGTGCTCATCGAATCACCTCCAACTATCTTATTTTTTTACTATGTTTGTAGTTTTTTGATAAACTATTTTTGATTGTTAGTATCAATATGCCTACTTGCATATGTGCATGTCGCACAATTTCATTCTAAAGGCTTAAGTAAAGAGTGTCAACTTAAAAAGGAGGAAACCAGAGTTTACTTCCCTAACTAAATAAAGCGATTTCTTTGGATTATAAAAAAAGACTTAACTTATTCGATAAGTTAAGTCTTTGAACGTTTATTCTGCTTCTGTTTCCACAGCAACCTCTTCAACTAACGTTTCACCTGTACCAATTCCATATGCATCACGAACACGTAAAGAAACTTCTTCGACCATCTCAGGATGCTCTTTCATGTATTGCTTCACATTTTCACGACCTTGACCGATACGATCTCCTTTATATGAATACCAAGCACCACTTTTATCAATAATATCCATTTCAGCCGCCATATCAAGTAATTCACCTACTTGCGAGATTCCCTCTCCATACATGATGTCGACTTCGGCAATTCTAAAAGGTGGTGCTACTTTATTTTTAACAACTTTGATCTTAGTACGGTTTCCGATAATATCAGTACCAGATTTCAACTGCTCTGCGCGACGTACTTCTAAACGAATCGTTGCGTAGAATTTCAATGCACGTCCACCAGGTGTAGTTTCAGGATTTCCAAACATCACGCCGACTTTCTCACGGATTTGGTTGATAAAAATCGCAATTGTTTTTGTTTTGTTGATTGATCCAGATAATTTACGTAAAGCTTGTGACATCAAACGAGCTTGTAGTCCTACGTGTGAGGCACCCATCTCACCATCGATCTCGGCTCTTGGCACTAATGCAGCTACCGAGTCAACGACAACCATATCTACTGCACCACTTGATACTAAGGCATCTGCGATTTCTAAACCTTGTTCACCTGTATCCGGCTGTGAAAGTAATAGATCATCAATATTTACACCTAGATTTTCAGCATATTTAGGATCTAGTGCGTGTTCAGCATCGATAAAGGCAGCAGTACCACCATTTTTTTGAACTTCGGCAATTGCATGTAAAGCAACTGTTGTTTTACCAGAACTTTCTGGACCGTATACTTCAATAATTCGTCCACGAGGATATCCACCGACACCTAGCGCAACATCTAAAGCCAGTGAACCACTTGGAATTGTGGAAATCTGTTGATCTACTTTTTCGCCAAGTTTCATAACGGCACCTTTACCGAAATTCTTTTCAATTTTTTTCAACGCAGCATCTAAGGCTGCTTTACGATCATCTGCCACTAGACAATCCTCCCTTTTCTTTTGCTTCTATTATATAATCATAGCCTTTATAACTTAAAATTGCAAGAAAAAGCGAACAAATATTCGCCTTTTTCTATTTTCTTAAGATTTCTTTTCTGAGTAGATCAAATGCTGCTATAACAGCATTTTGACGAATCGATTGACGATCTCTGGGGATATAAAGTTCTTTAACAAAGGTTTTTTCAGGAGTCGCTAAGCCAATATAAACTGTACCAACTTTTTTATCTTCAATACTAGTTGGACCCGCTACACCAGTTAGCGCTATACCATAATCAGCAGCCGATTGTTTACGAATATTTTGCGCCATTTCGTAAGCACAAAACTCAGAAACTGTTCCTTCTTGTTCAAGCTGCGTTTCATCTAGATGCAACAGATCGATTTTCATCTGTTTTGTATAAACTACAACGCCGCCTTTAAATACTTCAGAAACACCCGAGATATCGCCTAAGGTCGCTTGTACTAAACCTGAAGTCAAACTTTCTGCAACAGCTAGTGTTTGTTGTCTTTTACTTAACTCATCAACGACGACTTTAGCTAGCGAATTTTGATCGCCATACCCATAAAAGTAGTCCCCTACCCGAGCTAAAATAGTTTGCTCTAATTGATCCAGTAATACTTCTCCATTTTTGGGTGAATCGGTTTTAACTGTTAGACGTAATGTAACTTCGTTTGGTTTGGCATAAGGAGCAACTGTTGGATTGGACTGCCCTTCGATCAAATCTTCTAATTCTGTCACTAAACGCGATTCTCCAATCCCATAAAAGCGTAATACACGTGAAAGTAAATGATCTTTTTGTAAAAATTGTTTAGCAATCAATGGAAGTGCATGATTGTAGACCATTGGTTTTAATTCATTAGGCGGTCCTGGAAACAGTAAATAACTTGTTTGAGTCGTTTCATCTTTATATAGCATGCCGACTGCTAGGCCCGTTTCGTTTTCTAAAGGAATCGCTCCTTCAATAATCAATGCTTGTAATAGATTATTTTCAGTCATCTCTTGGTTACGTTTAGCAAAAAAATCAACCAGTTTTTGGTAACCTTTTTCATCTTGCACTAGTGGTTTGCCAACATGTTTTGCGACTACTTGTTTCGTAAGATCGTCTTTGGTTGGTCCTAATCCACCACATAACACGACCAAGTCACTACGACTTTCTGCAAGCGATAATAGTTCCTCTAAACGTGCTTCATTATCTCCTACTACACTTTGATAATACAAATCGATTCCTACATTAGCCAACTCTTCAGCAAGAAATGTCGCGTTTGTGTTGACGATTTGCCCCAAAAGTAATTCTGTTCCTACTGCAATAATTTCTGCTTTCATATTCGCTCCCCTAACTTTAAATACGCCATTTTGGCTTATTTACAAAATAAAATAGACTATAAGTTTAGTCTTCTGATTACATTATAGCTCAAACAGAATACTTTCCTATTTGAAATGCATTTATCAGATAAACTACCCTTATAGTCTATATCTTACATAGATCCTTTGAATACTGCTGTATTTTTGGCAAAATAATCGATACCTGAATAGATCGTAAAAATCAAGCATGCATATAGCATGATTTGATCAACAGGTAGACCAATATAGACAAACGGCCAATTATTGATCAATAATAAAATAATCGCAACCATTTGTGTAGCTGTCTTGACCTTTCCAGGCCATGCTGCTGCCATTACTTCGCCACCTTCAACAAGTAGTAAACGCAAGCCTGTAACAGCTAACTCACGACAAACAATAATCGCCACTACCCAAGCTGGTGCTTTAGCAAGCGCAACAAGCATAATAAAAGCAGTCATCACGAGCATTTTATCTGCTAATGGATCTGCAAACTTGCCAAAATTCGTTACTAGATTTCTAGCACGTGCAATATAGCCATCCAGCCAATCAGTGATACTTGCCACGGCAAATAAAATAGCAGCCACTAAATGTGTTACCGGTAAATTCAGTGACTGTACAGCAATAGTTCCCCAGTCGAAAGGAATAGCTAATACTACAATAAAGATCGGGATCATAATGATCCGTAGCACGGTTAATTTATTAGGTAAATTCACAAGTTTACTCCTCTTTCTTAACAATTAAAGATATGAAATATTTAACACAACATTTTTTTGTAATGCCTCAAATTTAGGATCGTTGAAATCGATCGCCTTTTTGTTTGCTTGGACTTCAATGTACTCACTAGCACCCAAAATCAATGTCGCAGTCGAGGTTCCTTCTGGTAAGGCAAATTCTTGAGTCACACCATCTTCAAATGTATATTGATAGGCATAATCATTATTGATCATGACTCCCACCCAACAGCGACCACCTTTTCCCTTAAAAGTTAAGGTCAATGGTGCTTTAGCTTTCGTGATATTCATGGTTGCTTGTGCTTGTGTTGACGTCACACGTTCGATTTTCATAGCATCTGTTTCTTGTTTTTTGCTTTCCGTTGTACTTTGCTTTGTGCTCTCTTTTGTACTTGCTTTCGTCGCTTCGCTCGATACTGAAGACACTTGATTGTCTACAGCAACAGATGAGCTCGTCTGATTAATTGCAGGGCTTGCCTTACGGTCAGACCATGTCATATAAAAGACCACAGATAAAACGGTCATCGCAACCAATCCTAGTAAGATCATTGGTAAAAAATCCATCCATGTCTTTTTCTGACGTTCTGCAACGTGTTGAGCTTTACGTGACCCTTGAATTGTTTGCGGCTGTTCACGTTGTGGCATCACCGTTTCTGGTGGCAACTGACCTTCATATAGATGAACCAAGTGTTCTCCATCTAGATCTACAGCTACTGCGTATTGTTTAATAAACGAGCGAATATAAAATTCACCCGGTAATGCCTCAAATTGACCTGCTTCTAATGCTTCTAAATATCGTTTTTGGATTTTCGTTTTTTGCTGTAACCCATCGATTGTTAAATTTTTATCTAAACGGGCTTCCCGCAATCGTTCACCAATCAAAATCTCATTGCTCACTCGTCCATCTACTCCAGTCTCCATACGATTTTTTCTGATTGTTTCCCTATTAAAGATACCACAAATCAATTGTAACTTGTGTAGAAAAATTAGAGTTTACACTTTTTTTAAAGGCTACTCTTTCGCTAAATCTTGTTGAGGGATGACATCAAAGCGACTAAAGGCCTCTTTGCGAATAAATGAATGACCTGCTTTAAGAATATCCGCTAATTCAATTTGTTGAATGATTTCTGGGATATCAAATAAGGTAACTGTTTCGTAGAGATCTTGGGTAAATTGATTTGCGATAAATTCAAGCGAATTCAACGATTGGAAAAACTTTCCAAGCATTTTTTTCTTCAACAGTGTCAAAGCTTCATCATTCACCGCTTCACTTGTATCAAAAGTCAGCAAAATTTTTCTTATCGCATGCTCAAAATCATCTGCTTGATCGGTATCACTAGAAAAATCAGCAAAATAAAAGCCCCGATCGATCGTCAATTCAAAACCAAATGTATCATCGATCACTCCTTCTTGGTACAATTCTAAATAATTATCAGATGTGTTGCCCAATAAAAGTTGGAAAAGTAATTGTAAAGACAGTCTAAATTTAATTTTTTCAACTTCATCTTCTGGTAAATTTTCAAGCAATCCTTTGATTCCAATCACTGATTTCGTACGTGTGACTGGTAATGCCAATTGAGCAAAAGGTACGATATCTTCATATGTTTCATTTGGAAATTGACGAATAATTGGACGAATTGGTTCAAATTCTTTAGCTTCTTGATTTTGACGAATATATTCGAGCATTTCATTTGGATCAAAATCGCCTACGATAAATAAGGTCATATTACTTGGATGATAAAACGTGTTATAGCATAGGTAAAGATCTTCAGCTGTAATTTCGGCAATACTAGCAACCGTCCCCGCAATATCAATGTGAAGTGGATGATTTGGAAAAAGATTCCCGATGATTCCGAAAAATTGGCGCCAATTAGCATCATCTTCATACATTTGAATCTCTTGTCCAATAATACCTTTTTCCTTTTCTACCGTTTCCTTCGTAAAATAAGGTTCTTGTACGAAATTTAAGAGTGTCGTTAGATTGTCTTGAACACGATCGCTAGCAGAAAAAAGATAACTCGTTCGAGTAAAGCTCGTAAACGCGTTCGCTGAAGCACCTTGTTCACCGAAAACATGAAAGACATCGCCATCTTCTTTTTCAAATAATTTATGCTCTAAAAAATGTGCGATTCCATCCGGAACATGTTGAATTGCATCTTTTTCATAGCCAAAAGCATTGTCGATCGAGCCATAGTTTGTACTAAATAAACCATATGTTTTATGAAATCCTGGTTTTGGTAATAAAAACACTTTTAGACCGTTATCTAAAACTTCTTTATATAGTGTTTCATTGATTTGCTGATACTCAATTTTCTCCATTGTGACTATCTCCTTCTAAACAAAAGACCGCATGTAATTCTAGGTTCTTAGCGATTTTTTGAACATCTTTTTTGGTCACAGCCATGATCTCTTTAATCACTTGTTCTTCAGTTCGTTTAGTGTGTGGGAGCCAAGTAGCCAAATATTGCTGTTCGATTAGTGCTTGTACATAATCTTGAGAGAGTAAGTATTGATTTTTTAACATCTCTTTGGTCTGCATCAATTCTTTTTCACTGATATCTCCTTGTTGAATCGCTAGGAGCTGTTCATGGATCAGCTTCATTACTCGTTCGCGATTTTGACTATCAATCCCTGTTTGGACTGTGACCATACCACGAAATGTATCAATACTACTTGATGCATAATAGGCTAGACTCGCTTTTTCTCGCACGTTAGTAAATAATTTAGAATGCGGAAATCCACCAAATAGACCATTGAACACGGTAAATGCCATACGTTGTTCAGATTCATAATACACGCCTGAACGATACCCTAAGTTTAATTTCGCTTGTGTGACTGGCTCACGTAAAATGTTTTCTTTGATAATATTGTTTTGCACGACATCAACATATAATTCAGGATGTACGCGTTTAGTAGCCGGAAATTTCCACTCCGCAAAACGTTGGCGTACGCTGTCACTATCGACATCACCCACCACAAAAATATCGATATGATCGTTTTGTAACATTTCTTGATGTGTTTGATATAATTGTGCAGCAGTTAGTGTAGCTAAACGCTTAGCGTCACCAAAACTAGGGACTTTTTGCTCTGCGTCCTCACTAAAATATAGTTCTTGTAATTTTAATGAAGCATAGGTTTGTTTATCTTCTGAGATACTTTCCAAATAAGCAAGTAAGTTCTCTTTTTCAAGTAGAAACGTCGCTTCATCAAATGATTCTTGTGTAGTATTAGGCTCAAATAAAATGGTTTCTAAAAAGTCGATTCCTTCTAAAAGTAAGGATTCATCTGCAATATACTTGCCGTTTACTAAAGTCAGCCCCACATTTACTTGGTGAAGATTTCCTTTTTTAGCCACATTAATCCCAAAACTTGCACCATATAATTCAGCAAGTTTTTTACTCAATACCGTCTGTGTAGGATATTGTTTACTATTAGTCTCTAGTAAACTAGTCAATAATGTACGTTTTGTTGCTTCATCAGCTGTATGTCGACTAGTAAAGCGAATAAATAAACGTGTAGTTTTATATTTTTTAGTTGGAATGATTTGTAATGTAATTCCTGACTGTAAGTGTTCCATTCGCTTACCTCTTTTCTATTATTCTTGCTCTTCAGTATAACATAATGCAGAAAGCGAGAAAATTCAGAGGGGTTTAAATGATTTCCTAATTCTTAACTTTTCGTTATACTGAATTTATCAGTTATTTAAAGGGGGCATTTTTCATTGAAAAAAATCTTAGGTGAATTCAAAGAGTTTATCGTTAAAGGCAGTGTACTTGATTTAGCTGTTGGGGTCGTAATCGGGAGTGCGTTTACTGCTATTGTCAAACAAGTCGTTGATGGATTGATTACTCCATTGATTGGACTAATTATTTCATTTATTCCTGGAACTAAAAATGGGAGTTTAGAAGATTCACTCACTATACTAGATGTCAAAGTCAACGGTGTCGTTTTTCAGTTTGGCGATGTCATTAGTGCAATCGTAACCTTCATTATTACAGGATTTGTCTTATTTATGGTCGTGCGTGCTGCAAATAAAGCCAAAGATTTACGCAATCCAGTTGAAGAAGTCGTAGAAGATACACCAACTGCTGAAGATTATTTAGCCGAAATCCGTGATCTTTTGAAAGCTCAACAAGATGGGCAAATTTACGATCCAAATCATCCTTATGATAAAGAATAAATAACAAAAAACTCCTCACTGATTTGATCAGTGAGGAGTTTTTTGTTATTTAAGATAAGTTCATTTACTGATGATAAAACTTAAACCGCGTTATCCAAAAATTCAATTTCGACTGTTTTTGTCAAAATATCTGAATAACTATAGGAAACACGTTCAAAAGAATTTTCTTCAGGATCTAAATCTACTACGAATACAGCGGGATATGTCTCTGTTAACACACCACGACGCTCTGTGTGACGCTTTCTACCAGTTTGGGCAACGAGCATCAATTCATAACCGATTTTTCCTTCTAAGTCTTGCTTGATTGTTGCTAAAGTCATTGGCATCATCTTCACCTCAACAAACAGTGTAACATAAATAGACTAAACATACAAATTTATCATAATTATTATTTTTTTTCAACTAATTTTTCTTTTTCACCTTATTTTCTTAATAAAGTAGCAAACTTATTTTCATTTTTATTTTATTTACTTGATAACGCACCGTTCGTGCCGGTAAATTTAATTCACTTGCGATATCTGATAACTCTTTTCCTTCTAAAGTTTTCAACAACACTTGTTGCGTTACATAAGGTAGATCATCAATGCAACCATTCAATGCTTCGATAATCAATAAACGATTTAAAGAGTCTTCATAAATTACATTGGGATACAACGAAGTAGCTTCATTCGACACACGATACGTATGTTCTTCTAGAGACGTTGCAAGCTGATCTGTTTGACGTTTGTATGCATTTTGTTTACGTAATTGGCTTTTGATATTATTTTCAAATGTTCGCTTGAAAAATGAGCCAAAGCTAGCTCCTTTACTTGGATCATATGCACATTTAGCTTTATATAGTGAAATGTACCCTTCTTGTGCCCAATCATCCTCATCAAATCCTTTAATATAGTATTTTTTTCTCATTGCTAAAATTACTGGAAAGTATTGACGAAATAATTGAAACAGCTGATCGTTCTCTGTTTGTTCGAATTGTTCGCTATCGGTCATTGCTACCCCTCCTTTTTTTAATTTCCAGAGTATAGCAAAGAAAATACGTAGCGTTTCTCATAAAACTGTTCAATATTTTAGCAAATCATGCACCATCTCTCATTCTATTTGGTGATCCTTCTGATCTTTGAGTATAATAATAAAAAAGTCTGTAAAGGAGTGCATACATGAAAAAAATCACTATCAATGATGTAGCTCAAAAAGCTGGAGTCTCAAAAACTACTGTATCGCGTTTTTTAAATAATAATTATAACAATATGTCTGATCAAACAAAGAAACGAATCGAAGATGTCATCAAAGAACTAAACTATCGACCCAACAAACAAGCTCAAGCGTTAAAATCGAAACATAGCTACCTGATTGGTGTCGTCGTAGCCGATATTTCTAACATGTTCTCTTCTCTATTACTCAAAGGTATCGGAAATATTTTGGAAAAAAAAGGTTATCAAATGATCATTATGGATGCTGCAAATTCTATTACTAGAGAACAAATCTTACTCGAACGTTTGATCGATCAAAATGTTGACGCCATTATCTTACAACCTTCTTCCAGTAAGAGCGTTACCTATCAGTTGCTAAAAGAACGGGGGATTCCAGTCGTCTTAGTCGATCGTGATACTTCTCCTAAACAATGGCCAAGTGTGTTAACCAACAATGAAGAAGCGACAAAAATTTTAGCTACAGAGATCGAGAAGCAAGGATATGAACACATCGTTGTTATGAGTGAGCCGCTAGAAGAAGTTCGAACACGTGCTGCTCGCTATCACGTGTTCGAACAATATGTTCACTATTCAAATCAACAGCTTTCTTTAGTTGAATTATCGCAACAACACGAAGTTGAAGAATACCTTTCACATTTATTTCCACTAACTCAAAAAACAGTACTTTTTGCCTCAAATGGTCGAATGTTGATGCACTGTTTGAAATGGTTAATTCATCACAACATTTCTTTACCAGAACAGCTCGGTATTACAGGCTTTGATGACTGGAATATTACAGAGCTGATTGGACCAGGAATTACCAGTATCGAACAACCTTCTTTAACGATTGGCGAAACGGCTGCATCGACTTTATTAGCACAACTATACGATACAGACAAGCAGCACCAAATTATTGTGCCTTCAGCAATTCGTTGGCGTTCATCATTATAAACTTGTGTTATTTTAGAAAAAAAGAACGATTGACTAGCACCCTTATCTATGGGATTAGTCAGTTTAGTTCTTTTTTTTATTTTTGTTTTTTAAAAATGAAAGCGTTGACATATAAAGGGAACCGGTTTACTATTTGATTATAGAAACCGGTTTCCTAAAGGAGGAAAATTAAAAATGACGACTACACAGCCAATTTTTTTGAACTTACTAGTATTTGATAGCGAATTTAAAAATGGAGCGACTCAACTCGAACTTGTTGAACAAGCTTCTGATTTAGGATTTGAGCATATAGAGATTCGTAGAGAATATTTTAGAGATTTAAAAAATGAGTTAGCTCCTATTCGAGATATTGCTAAAAGACGAAATTTAACTCTTTTTTACAGCATTCCTGATCAGCTTTATCTTGATGGGTATATCAATCCTCACCTTCAAGATTATTTAGAAGAAGCTTTATTTTTAGGAGTTTCACAAGTTAAGTTTACGATCGGTGAATTTAAAAATGATCTTTTAACTCACGAATTGAAAGCGCTACTAAAAAAAGGGGTTACTATTGCGATCGAAAATGACCAAACTGTTGAGTCTGGAAAAATCGCCACGATTGCTTCATTTATGAAAAAAATCAAAGAAGCACAGCTACCTATTGGATATGTATTTGATTTAGGGAATTTTCGCTTTGTCGATGAGAATGAACAAGACGCACTTGATTTATTAGCTTCTTATGTTACTTACTTACATTTGAAAGACGTCACTTTCCATGAGGATAAACCTGTAGCAACAGATTTAGATCTGGGGATTATCGATTGGAAGCAAGCAATCAATGCCCTACCAAATATTCCAGTAGCCATCGAATACCCTACTCAAGATACAGCTACTATTTTAAGAGCAAAAGAAAAAATCCAGGAGGTTTTAGTTCATGAGTAATCAAACGAAAATCGATCCCGAAACATTTGCATATAACTTTATGAAAACGATTCACCGTCCAGAAATCGAGAAAAAAGATATGGAAGCAGCTGCAAAAGAAGCATTAGCAGCCTATCTATCGGCCTATTACTTGATTCAACAATTTAATACGATCGAAAATGAATTTTTTACAGATCATGATGCACGACCACGATCAAGTTATCAACGGATTTTAAGTGAACTAAATAACTATTAGGGAGGCACAGACTCATGGGTGGTGCAATTACTGGAATATTACTTGCCATTACATTTATCGTTTTTGTCATTTATGCAATGAAGGGTGGAAACTTGACAGTCGGATTCTTTGCTATGGCCGTTTTATGGACCATTATCGGAATGGTTCCTTTTCAAACAGCAATCAAAGAAATCTTTACTGATCCTGTTTTAAATTATGGAAAAACAGCTGCTTATATCATTTTCGGATCTTGGTTTGGCCGAGTACTAGTTGATACAGGAATCGCTGGTAGTATCAGTCGTCGAACTGAAAAAGTTGGTAAAAAAAGACCTGTACTTGCTACTATCTTGATTGCAATCGTTATTGTACTGATTTTTACTAGTTCATATGGTGTTGGGTCAGCGATCGCTGTTGGTGTGATTTTATTCCCAATTATGTTTTCTATCGGTGTTCCAAAGCCGATTGCTGTTTCCGTTTTTACTATTGCCATCGGCGCTGCAATGTATGTCAATAATGTCTTATTTGTTCAATTCCAAGTTTTCTTCCCCGAAGTTGCTTGGGGACCACATTACCAACGATTTGGTTTCGTTGCGATGTTTGTTCAATTGGCTGTATTGATCGTCTTTATTTTATTCAATGCTAAAAAAATTCGCAGCGGAATCCCTGTAATTGTTGAAAGTGATTTTAAAGACACTACTTTAGACGTTCCAATCTGGACATATATTCTCCCGATTTTACCAGTCGCACTTAGTATTTTTGCTAAATGGGATGCTATCCCAGCTCTACTCTTTTCTACATTACTTGCATTTTTGACGACTGGAAATATGAAAAGTTATAAACGTTTCGTTAAGATGATGAATGATACTGCAAAGTTAGCAATCAGCGACATTGCTGGACTATTGATCATGCTGTTTGTGTTAACTATGTTCCAATCAGCTGCGATTCATGCGACTTCTAGCTTTACTGAATTGTTCCAACAAATCATTCCAAATAGTAAATTACTCTTGATTATCATCGTCGCGATTATTGCACCTCTATCTTATTTTAGAGGTCCATTGATGCTATACGGTGCTGGAGCAGCTACAGCAGCTATTTTAGTAAGCACTGGTTTATTTAATCAATATTTCTTATACGGATTGTTAGTGGTTCCTTCTATGATGGGTGTTTCTGCTTGTATTACTCAATCTTGGAATCTATGGTCAGTTCAATACGCTAAATTAGACACGAAGACTTTCTTACTAACTGGACTCCCTTGGGCTTGGGGAGCAACAGTGATTAACTTATTTGTAGCCTATATTTTATTATAATTAGAAAAGGGGTAATTATCATGACAGAATTTTTAACTATTGGGGAACCTATCGCATTATTCGGCTCTAAAGAAATCGACCGATCGCTAACGGATGCTACACAATTTCAAAAGTTTTTAGCAGGTGCTGAAGTCAATGTAGCTGTTGGCGTTTCACGACTTGGTCACACTAGTACGTATATCTCTCAAGTGGGTAAGGATCCTTTTGGTGAGTTTATTATCAAAGAACTTAAAAAAAATCAAATAGATACCTCCCTTGTAGAAGAAACTTCTGATTACTGGACTGCTTTTCAGCTAAAAGATCGAGTAAGTTCGGGTGATCCTAGTATCTTCTATTTTAGAAAAGGTTCAGCTGCTGCACATTTTAATCAAGCAATTTTAGAAAAAATCGATTTTTCAACATTAAAATTCGCTCACTTATCTGGGATTTTTCCTGCGATTTCACAACAAGCATGTCAAGCATTTACACATTTAATCGAATTACTCGCGCACCATAATATCCCAACGACCTTTGATCCAAATTTGCGACCACAACTTTGGGAGAGTACGGATAAAATGCGTGATACGTTAAATTATTTGGCATCATTTGCGACGATTGTTTTACCAGGTATTAATGAAGCCGATATCTTGGTAGGTAGTCGTGATCCTGATACCATCGCTGATTTTTATTTAAACAATGGTACTGCTACAAAAACAGTTATTGTCAAATTAGGTGAAGATGGCGCATTTGTTAAAACCAAAGATGGTGAAAGATTTACTGTTCCAGGCTTTTATGTCAAAGAAGTGATCGATACGGTCGGGGCTGGAGATGGATTTGCTGTAGGTTTGTTAACTGGTTTGATGGAAAACCTTTCATTAAAAGAAGCAGTGATCCGTGCAAATGCAGTCGGTGCTCTAGCAGTACAATCAGCTGGCGATAGTGATGGCTATCCAACACAAGAAGAGTTAGCACGATTTCTAACTGCACAAGAGGTTCAAATATGAAACTACAAGTAGCGATCGATCGAATTTCTTTAAATCAAGCAAAGCAATTAGCTACACAACTAGATGCTTATGCAGATGTAATCGAACTAGGAACCTCTTTAGTTAAAGATTATGGAAATTTAGCCATTTCAACTATAAAAGAAGTCTGTGACCATGCAACATTATTAGTAGATAGCAAAACGATTGATGAAGGAGAGTACGAATTCACACAAGGATTTAAATATGGAGCTGACTACATCACGGTGATGGGAGCTGCTTCAGTCGATACTCTAGAAACCTGTTATGAAGTCAGTCAAGCATATCAAAAAACAATGGTCATCGACTTATTGGAAGTTACTGAAGAAAAAATCACACAAATTACACAATTCGATAAAGCTATCTATGCACTTCATCATTCGATTGATCGAAAAGATTGCTTTGATGCTGTTGCTACAGTCAAACAATTTAAAGAACGTTTTCCTACTATCAAACGTTTAGCGATCGCTGGTGGAATCGACTTAAATACTGCACAAAAGCTACAAGAACAAGGCAGTGTCGAACAAGTTATCGTAGGATCAGCTATTACCAAAGCAACCGATCCAATAAAAGCTATTCAAGAATTTAAGGGGGTCATTTCCAAATGATAAACGTACAGGTAATGAATGAAATCAATCAAGTTATGCAAGAGGTTTCTGAAGACCAACTAGAAAAAGCAATGGGATTATTTGATAAAAATACACGCATTTTTATTACAGGTGCGGGCCGTAGCGGATTTCAAGCCAAAAGTTTTGCGATGCGTTTAATGCACATTGGATATACAGATTTTGTGATCGGTGAAACAATTACACCATCGATCCGAAAGGGTGATCTTTGGGTTGCGATTTCTGGATCAGGTACAACTTCTGGTATTGTAAAAGAAACTGAAACAGCTAAAAAATTAGGATTGACCATTTTAGCGATCACAAGCGAGCCAAACTCCCCTCTTGCCAAACTAGCTGATCATTGTTTGATCGTTCCTGGTGCTACTAAGACCGGTTCTGGAATCCAATCGATACAATTACTTTCGACTTTATTTGATCAAACAGTCCATATTACGCTAGATATACTTGCTTTAATGATCGCAAATAAAGATCAAACCTCAAATGAAGAGGCGCTTAGTGAACATGTTAATATCGAATAAAAAACTGAATCAAACTTGTAACAGACTACAAGTTTGATTCAGCTATTTTTTTTTACTCAATTCGTTGAGCTTTTGATTTAATAATGCCAATTGATCCATATCCCAAGGAGAGTTTCGACGATAAGCACTATAATGAATTTCTTTTTGATGTTGCTTAATATTTTTTTCAGTTTTTTGAATTTGTTGATATAACTCACGCGCAGATATTCGTAAGGCGCCTTGCGAAAAAACTACCCATTGTTCTGCTAAATCACTAGTTGCTACCCGTACTTGAGTCAATACATTGTTTTTCTCACCCGCGATTCGTTCAATATAAGAATCGGCAGTCTCACCTTCTTCAGTGAAAATCACCTCAAGCTGATACTTTTGATAACTCTGCGTTACTCCAGGAACTAATTGTGCATCAAATACGACGATCACAGCTAGACCTTCATATTTTGCCATATTCGACAATTTTTGCAAGAGATTTTCTCTGGCTTCTTCTAAGCGATCTTGATTTTTCAATGTTGTCAGTTCTGGCCATGCTCCGATCATATTGTAGCCATCCACAATCAACAATTCATTTTTCATACTGTATCCACTCGTCGTTGATAATATGCTTCATACATCAATAACCCAGCTGCAACTCCCGCATTTAAACTTTGAACATGTCCAGTCATTGGAATCGTCAATAGCTCGTCTGTTTCTTTTTTCAAGCCTTCGCTCATACCACGACCTTCATTTCCTACAATTAGAGCAATTGCACCTTTAGCATTCCAAGAACGATAATTTGTCCCTTTCATATCTGTTCCAAAAATCCAAAAACCTTTTTCTTTCAGATGTTTGACTGCTTGAGATAAATTGGTTACACGCGCAATCGGTACATGCTCAACAGCACCAGTTGATGTTTTTACGACGACAGGTGTAATCCCTACAGCACGATGTTTAGGGATGATGATTCCATCTACTCCACTAGCATCTGCTGTTCGTAAAATTGAACCAAAATTATGTGGGTCTTCTAAACTATCTAATATTAAATAGAACGGTTGCTCTGGCGTACGTTCGATCAATTCATCTAAGCTCAAATATTCATAAGGTGTAATCGCTAGAATCATTCCTTGATGAACGCCATTTTGACTCATTGTATCTAGTTTTTGTTTAGGAACCCATTTTACTGGGACAGCTTGTTCACGACTCAATTCTTTTAAAGCATCGATATTCTCACCATGTGCATCTTCTAATAAAAAGAGTTTATTTCCTCGACCTTGTTTCAAGGCTTCGACAACTGCATGGTGTCCGAAAACAAAATTTTCGGCTAACTCTTCAGGAGTTCGCTCAGGCTCACGTGATACATTTTGGGTTTTTCTTGGTTTTGTATTTCTTTTTTTATCAAATGAATCTCTTTGGTTTTTACGTGGATTATTTCTTACCATGTAAATCGCCTACTTTCTCAATGCACCATTCGATCAATTCTTCTAATCGTGCTTGTTGTTTTGTTAAGTGTAGATACCCCATCAATGCTTCAAATCCTGTTGAAATACGATATGTCGTGATATCGGCATTTTTGGCGCTCGTATAACTTTTACTATTACGTCCTCTACGATAAAAATCTTGTTCTTCTATAGTCAGTAAGTCTTCTTCAAGCATTTGATGTATCAAAGCTGCTTGTGCTTTCGCAGAAACGTATTGTGTTGCTGCTTTATGCAATTGATTTGGTCGAGTCAGTCCAGTAGAAACTAAGTAATCCCGAATATAGACTTCGTAAATCGCATCTCCTACATAAGCTAATGCTAATCCATTTAGTTGTTTGTAATCTCTCATTTAATCTCGTCTCCAACGTGTTCCTTGTGCAGTATCTTCTAAAATAATTCCTTCAGCTTTTAAAAAATCACGAATCTCATCACTACGCGCAAAATTACGATCAGCTCGTGCTTTATTACGTTCTTTAATTAATTGTTCGACGGCATCATCTAATAGTTCTGTAGTAAATTCAACACCAAAAATCGCTAACCAAGTCGTTAAATATTCCAAGGCCTTGTCTAATACGATTTTTGATACGTCTGTCTGTTCAATATAACGATTTGTCCATTTACTTAATTCATAGATAACCGTCAATCCATTGGCAGTATTAAAGTCATCATCCATCTCAGCAGTAAACTGTTCAAATAACTCCGTCAATTCTTTTAACTGTTCCGTATCTGTTTCAAGTGCTTCTTTGGCTGTTTCCAAACGGAAATTTACGCTCTCGATTGTTGTTTTCAATCGCTGTAGATTCGTACCTGCCTCCTTAATTCCTGCCATCGAATAACGCAGTGGACGACGGTACTGGGTACTTGCTAAAAAGAAGCGTAGAACTTGAGGATCAATTTCTTTGATCAATTCGTGAACAGTGACAAAATTGCCTAATGATTTACTCATCTTTTCATCTTCAGCACCCATAGTAACAAAACCATTGTGCATCCAATAATTCGCAAATACATGTCCTGTTTTTGCTTCACTTTGCGCAATTTCATTTTCATGATGTGGAAAGGCTAAATCTTGACCACCACCGTGGATATCGATGGTTTCACCTAATTCTTTTGTCGCCATCACGGAACATTCGATGTGCCATCCTGGTCGACCAGCTCCCCATGGAGTTTCCCATGAAATCTCATTTTCTTTAGCATGTTTCCATAAAGCGAAGTCTAGTGGATCTTCTTTAATTTGCTGTTCATCACCAGTACGTTGACTCGCCCCGATTTCTAGCTCGTCGATCGATTGGCCACTTAATTTACCATACTCACTAAATTTTCGTGTACGATAATACACATCACCATCGACTTCGTAAGCATACCCTTTTTTTATTAGTTCTTCTATAAAAATAATAATATCGTCAATATAATCCATTACTCGAGGATTTTTATCCGCTTCTTGTACATTTAAGGCAGCAGTATCTTCTTTGAATGCATCGATAAAACGTTGGGCAACTTCTGGTGCTGTTTCACCTAATTCATTTGCTACTCGAATAATTTTATCGTCAACGTCAGTAAAATTAGAAACATATTCTACGGTATAGCCACGATAAGTCAAATAGCGTCTGATTGTATCAAATGCTACCGTACTTCGACCATTTCCTACATGAATATAGTTATAAACAGTCGGACCACACACATACATTTTTACTTTATTTTCTTCAATTGGTTTAAATAACTCTTTTTGTCTAGTCATTGTATTATAAATTTTGATCACTAGATTTTTACTCCTTTCAAACGTACAATTTTAGCCGGTACTCCGACAGCAGTAGCCTCAGGGGGAATATCGTGGATCACAACAGCTCCAGCACCTATTTTGGCATATTCACCTATTGTTACCGGACCTAATACTTGAGTGTTGCATGAAATGACTGCTCCTTTTTTGACAGTCGGATGGCGTTTCCCGCGATCTTTACCTGTTCCACCTAATGTTACACCATGAAATAGGACGACATCCTCTTCAATTTCAGCCGTCTCACCGATCACAATGCCCATACCGTGATCAATAAATACCCCTTGAGCAATTGTTGCACCTGGGTGGATTTCGATTCCAGTAATGTTACGCCAAATTTGAGAATGAATTCGTGCTAATAAAAAAAAGTGTCGTTTATATAAAAAATGGGAGACGCGATGCCAAAATAAAGCATGCACACCTGGATATGTTAAGATAACTTCTAGCGTCGTTCTAGCTGCCGGATCATTTTTTTTAGCTGCAGCAACTGCGCGTTTCATCCAACTCATTCGTTTTATTGTTTCCTTCCTTTATTCAAGTATAAAAAATCGCGTCTTTTTACATACACATTGTATGCAAAAAGACGCGATGGCGTGGTTCCACTTTTCTTTACAGATTTCTCTGCCTTAAAAGAATAACGGTCTTTATCCGTTTTTGACGTTAGCCAAAACCACTCCCAGGTGCATTTCCTCATCCTTTTGATTGTTTTCACCAACCACAATCTCTCTAAAAAAAGGAAGTCGTACTTCGTCTGTTCACTGTGTTTGTCTATAAAATTTGATTTAAATGCGCCAAAGCTTTTTCTTTGCCTAATAATTCTACGGTATCTGGTAATTCAGGACCATGTGTTTGACCTGAAACAGCTACGCGGATTGGCATAAAGAGATTTTTCCCTTTGATTCCAGTTTCTTTTTGAACTTCTTTGATAGCAGCTTTTACCTCTGCTGCCTCTACGATTTCCATTGCAGCTAATTTTTCTTTAAAAGCTGCTAAAACAGTTGGTACAGTTTCACCCGCTAAAACTTCTTTAGCCGCTTCATCTAATGTTGGATGTTCTTCAAAGAATAAACTAGAAAGTTCTACGATTTCTTGTGCATAGCTCATTTGTGGTTGATATAGAGCCACGATTTTTTTGATCCAAGCTTGTTTTGTTTCATCCAATTCACCTAAATCATGTGCTTTTACTAGATAAGGTACACACATTGCAGTTAAAGTATCTAGATCCATAACTTTCATGTACGCATTGTTTACCCATTCCAATTTTTTAGCATCAAATGCTGCTGGTGATTTACTTAAACGTTCATGGTCGAATAATTTAATCAATTCTTCTTGGCTAAATAATTCGTCTTCGCCAACTGGTGACCAACCCAAAAGAGCAATAAAATTGAACATTGCTTCTGGTAAATAACCTAATTCACGATATTGTTCGATAAATTGTAGAATCGTTTCATCACGTTTACTTAATTTTTTACCTGTTTCTGAATTAATGATCAAAGTCATGTGTCCAAATTCAGGCGGTGTCCAGCCAAAAGCTTCATAGATCATCAATTGCTTTGGTGTGTTGGCGATATGATCATCTCCACGTAGAACGTGTGTGATTTTCATCAAATGATCGTCGACAGCTACTGCAAAATTATATGTTGGCATTCCATCGCGTTTTTGAATTACAAAATCTCCACCTACATTTTCAGCTTCAAAAGCAATTTCACCTTTGACCATATCGTTGAAACGATACTCACTACCTTTTGGTACACGGAAACGAATAACAGGAGTAATTCCCATTGATTCTTTTTCTGCTTGCTCTTCTGGAGATAGATTGGCACATCTACCACCGTAATGAGGCATTTCACCATGTGAACGTTGTGCATCGCGTTCTGCTTCTAGTTCTTCTTCTGTACAATAACACTTATACGCTAAATTACTTGCTAGGAGTTGATCGATCATTGGTTGATAGATCTCTTTACGTTCTGACTGACGATAAGGACCATATTCACCTGGTTTTTGAGGAGATTCATCCCACTCCATACCTAGCCAAGCTAAATTTTCTAACTGGCTTTTTTCACCATCTGCGATATTACGTTTTTGGTCAGTATCTTCAATTCGGATAATAAATTCTCCATCATGATGGCGTGCATATAGGTAGTTAAATAGTGCGGTTCTCGCATTCCCAATATGCAAATGTCCAGTTGGACTTGGTGCGTAACGTACACGTACTTTTGTCATAATAATCCTCTTTTCTTAACTATCGATTTTATTCTAAAATAAAATGATTCTTCTCGCTTACAAAAAAAGCTGTTCAGTTGAATTGTACATTCAATAGCGCGAATAGTAAAGTCAACTGAACAACCTTGAAGCATTTTTTCAATTTTTTTATTTATTTTGATCCTCATGGCGAATTCCTCTGGTTCCATGTGCTGGTTTTGCAAAAATCATACGACCAGCTGCCGTTTGTAGTGCACTTGTTACGACCACTTCGATTCGTTCATTCATAAAGTGCTGGCCATCTTCAACAACTACCATCGTACCATCATCAAGATAAGCTACACCTTGTTGTCTTTCTGTACCTGCTTTTACGACAAGGACATTCATCGTTTCGCCTGGAATCACGACCGGTTTGACTGCATTTGCTAGCGCATTGATATTTAATACCGGAACGTTTTGGAATGAAGCCACCTTATTTAAATTAAAGTCATTGGTCACAACGACCCCATCAACTAATTTTGCTAATTTTAATAGTTTAGTATCGACTTCTGGAATATCTTCAAAGTCACCTTCGTACATCTCAACTGCGATTTTTTCATCTTCTTGCAAAGCATTTAAAATATCTAATCCCCGACGTCCCCGCACGCGCTTTAGACTATCACTAGAGTCTGCGATATATTGTAACTCAAACAATACAAAGTTTGGAATCAGTAATACTCCTTCTAAGAACCCCGTTTGCGCAATATCATAAATCCGTCCGTCGATAATCACACTCGTATCTAATATCTTATATTTTCGGAAGGCCTCACTACTTTTTCGATCGAGCAATTGACTATCAGTTGCTTCCTCATTTTTTTTCGTTTTTGGCGTAAACATCTTACGCCACTCATCCATTCGGGTCGTCCCCAAACGAAAACCTAAATATCCAAGAATAAACATCATGATAACAGGTACGATACTATTGACGAATGGTAACTGCCAATTAAAAAATGGGATTGAAATAATGACACCTAATAGTAAGCCGATAATTGCTCCAATCGAACCAAATAAAATATAGGGTACACTAAATTCACTTAATTTTTCTTCCAAACGCTTGATACCAGCTAAGATATACTTCACAAATATTAGAGATAAAAGGTAAAAAATAAGTGCTCCCAAAATACTATTTGTGATGGTATTGTTCAACCAATCATTATTTGCTTGGCCAATCATCTCCCAACCAGTTGGTAAAATCGAAATCCCTAGACTAATTCCTGCTAGTATCATTAAAATTGTCACTACTCGCTGTTTCATCAACACCCCTCCTTATTTACCGAAACACTTTGCGCAAAGCTTCTGATAATGTTGCTACACCGATTACTTCAATTTCCTTAGGTGCTTGCCAATTACTCAAATTATTTTTAGGAACATAGACTCGAGTGAACCCTAGTTTTTGAACTTCTTTCACCCGTTGTTCGATTGCAGTAACGCGGCGGATTTCTCCAGTCAATCCGATTTCTCCAATAAAACATTCTTCAGGACTCGTCCCTTTTTCTTTATAACTAGAGGCTAAACTGATCGCAATTGCTAAATCGATTGCTGGCTCGTTTAATTTAACGCCTCCAGCAGCTTTCAAATAAGCGTCTTGATTTTGCAAAAGTAGACCTGTTCGTTTTTCCAGTACGGCCATGATCAAGGATACCCGATTAAAATCTAGGCCCGTAGTGGTTCTTTTGGCATTTCCAAACATCGTAGGTGTTACTAAAGCTTGGATTTCAACCAAAATCGGCCGACTACCTTCTAGAGCCACAACGATTGCTGAGCCAGTCGCTCCGGCCAGTCGCTCCTCTAAAAAAACTTGCGAAGGATTTTGTACTTCTTTTAGTCCACCTTCGACCATTTCAAAAATACCGATCTCATTGGTTGAACCAAAGCGATTTTTTACAGCACGTAGAATTCGAAAACTTTGATGTTGTTCCCCTTCAAAATACAATACCGTATCCACCATGTGTTCTAACATTCTAGGTCCTGCAATTGAGCCTTCTTTGGTCACGTGTCCAACAATAAAAATCGCAATCCCATTGCTTTTTGCAATTTTGAGCAATTCAGCCGTTGTTTCACGTACTTGACTCACACTCCCAGCAACACTGCTCACATCTGGCTGAGTCATTGTTTGAATCGAATCGATGATAACGTAATCTGGTTGTAGATCCTCGATAGCTTGTCTAATATCAGACATATCTGTTTCTGCATATAAGTAAAATTCTTGATCGATAACACCTAAGCGTTGGGCACGCATTTTGATTTGTTCTGCACTTTCTTCTCCGGAAACATATAATACTTTACCACCTGTTGCAGCCAACTGTTGGGATACTTGTAATAATAAAGTCGACTTTCCGATCCCAGGATCACCACCAAGTAAAACCATTGAACCTGGTACGACACCACCACCTAGAACTCGATTTAATTCTTCTAATTCTGTTTGTACTCTAGCTTGTTTTTTAGGGATCACATCATTCAATCGTGTAGGGCGCATTTTTTCTCCCGTGATTGTCGCACGTGTCCGTCGATCCGTTTGATCTTGTATCTTCACTTCAACTAAAGAATTCCAACTTTGACATTGTGGACACTTTCCTAAAAAACGTGGCGAAACATAACCACAATGTTGGCATTCAAATTGAACCTTTGCTTTTTTTGCCATGTAACGCCTCCTTTTT
Source organism: uncultured Enterococcus sp. (assembly GCF_913775425.1). GTDB lineage: Bacteria > Bacillota > Bacilli > Lactobacillales > Enterococcaceae > Enterococcus_G. The sequence continues at coordinate 4,833 of NZ_CAJYIS010000062.1, read as the reverse complement.
AATTTCCTCCAGAAGAACCAAATCCACCTGTTCTAGTAGCTTTTGTTTGCTCTTGATCTTCATCTGCTTTTAAAAATGGTAAAAAGATTCCTTGTCCGATCCGTTCACCTTTTTTTATGACTTGGTCAGTCATTCCAAAGTTTATATATTGAAACATGATGTGTCCTTCATTTGCATCATTCCCATAATAATCTGCATCGATAATCCCTACACCATTTCCCATCATCAAGAAACGTTTTAATGGATTGCTTGATCGGTTGGCCAACTGTAAAAATTCATCTTCTTGCATGTATGCTTTAATCCCTGTCGGAATAAGTGTTGGTTTTAAGCTTTTTGTCAAATCTCCCTTATGTTGCATCCACTGCTTGATCACACTAGGAATGACAATATCTTCTGCTGCTTCAAAATCATAGCCAGCTGCTTGTTTAGTTGCACGAATAGGTAACCGAATCCCTTGATTTTGGTAAGTTGTTACAATTTCAAATCCTCTTTTTTTCACTTTTTTTCCTCCTATTAAATTACAAAATCTATTCTATCATAGAATCTATAAACTCATCTGATAATCGATCATACTATTTCTATTTTAGCGATAATTTAGTAGAAAAAAAACAAAAGCGAAACAGATCATGATAATTTACAGAATTTTTTAATAAAAGAAACATGACTTCTGACGCATTTATAGGTAAAATAAGAACAATTATAAAAAACAAGAAACTTGGAGTGTCTATATGCGATCTAAACTAAATGAAGCAAAACGAATCGTGATCAAAATCGGAACGAGCTCATTAATGTATCCTAATGGTGAAATCAACCTTAGTGGTATCGATGAACTGGCATTTGTATTAAGTGATCTACGCAATCAAGAAAAAGAAGTCATTTTAGTCTCTTCTGGAGCTGTAGGTGTTGGAATGAATCATCTTAATCTTGCTACTAGACCAACTACGATTCCTAAACAACAAGCAGTTGCAGCTGTAGGTCAAGCTGCTTTGATGAATATTTACAATCAACGCTTTGCTAATTATGGCAAGCAAACCGCACAATTGTTACTTACACGTGATATTGTCGAATATCCTACCAGTCGTGACAATGTAATCAATACTTTAGAACAACTACTTGATATGGGATTGATCCCAATCATTAACGAAAACGACACTGTAGCCGTAGATGAACTTGACCACCAAACAAAATTTGGAGACAATGATCAATTATCTGCAATTGTCAGTGAACTGATCGACGCCGATCTTTTAATTATGTTATCAGATATCGACGGTTTTTATACAAATAATCCAGTAACTGATCCCAAAGCAACTCTTTATTCGCATATTGCAAATATCACAGACGACTTATTGATTCAAGCTACCGGTAAGGGAAGCGATTATGGTACGGGCGGTATGACTAGTAAGTTAAAAGCAGCTAAGCGCGTATTGAAAAATCATAGCACGATGGTTTTGGCTAATGGTCAACGACCTAAAATTATTTTTGATATTTTAGCTGGTAAAAAAATTGGGACCCTATTCAAGGAGGAAAGCTAAATGGATTTACTAACACAACTCGGCACACAAGCCAAAACAAGTGCTCATGCTTTAAGTCTACTCACAACGACTGCAAAAAATCAAATTTTAGAACAAATCGCACAAGCATTAATCGACCAAACACCAGCCATTTTAGCAGCAAATGAAAAAGATTTGGCACAAGCTACTGCAAATAACATCGCACCTGTAATGCAAGATCGTTTGAAGTTATCCACAGAACGTATCTTAGAAATGGCTGAGGGCATTCGCCAAGTCATTCAATTACCTGATCCTGTGGGTAATGTGGATAATATGTGGACAACTGAAGATGGTCTTTTAATTGGAAAGAAACGAGTTCCTTTAGGTGTTATTGGAATTATCTATGAATCTCGGCCAAATGTCACGACCGATGCAGCTAGTCTTTGTTTCAAATCAGGAAATGCTGTCATCTTACGTGGTGGAAAAGAAGCATTTCACTCCAATCAAAAACTGATCCAAATTATGCAAGAAATTTTAGCAGCCTATCCTGAAATTCAATACGCGATTCAATTTGTTTCAGATACTTCTCATGAAACAGCAGCAGCTTTGATGAAATTGACTGATTATCTGGATGTTTTGATTCCTCGTGGTGGCGCTGGCTTGATCAAACGAGTAAAAGAGACAGCCACAGTACCTGTCATTGAAACTGGAACTGGAAATAATCATGTTTATATCGATAAAGATGCCCAATTGCAAATGGCGATCGATATCGTCGTCAATGCTAAAGCTCAACGTCCTTCAGTCTGTAATGCAGCAGAAACACTGCTTATTCATCGTGATGTTGCCAAAGACTATCTTCCCCACTTAGAGCGTGCCTTACTAGAGGCTAACGTCGAACTGCATGCTGATGAGGAAGCTCTTGCTTATTTGACATCTGCCACTTTGGCTACTGAATCTGATTGGGAAACGGAGTATTCTGACTATATTTTAGCTGTAAAATTAGTCGACTCTATTGAGAATGCTATCGCTCATATCAATTATTACAATACGAAACATTCTGAGGCGATCATTACGGATAACTATCAAGCTTCTCAAAAATTCTTAAATGAAGTCGATGCTGCTGCAGTTTATGTCAATGCCTCCACTCGTTTTACTGATGGTTTCATGTTTGGTTATGGTGCTGAAATTGGAATCTCGACTCAAAAAATCCATGCTCGTGGTCCAATGGGATTACCTGAACTGACTTCTATCAAATATATCGTTTACGGCAACGGTCAAATTCGTGAATGATCATAAATCCGAACTTTCATCATTGAAGTTCGGATTTTCTTTACTCTTAAAATGTAAGAGGTTACAATAAGTAGAACGAATAAAATAAGGGGTGTTTTTATGTATCATGTATCTTTTGTCGATCTTTATAGTAGAAAAACGATCGAAAGTAAACTCGATGAAGTACCACGTACAGGGGATACTGTGGAATTAAAAGAAACGGATAAGTTTTATGCTGTTCGTGGTGTCTCTCGCGCAATTAATGAAAGCGAAGGAAAAACAATCCAGATTACAATCTATGTCGAACATATCAACCATACTTACTGGAAAAACAGTTTATCACAAGGATGACCTTAAAGTTTCCTTTGAATCTGTTGATTTTCTTGAAAGTTTGGGCTTGGACGGCTATAATTTTAAGAAGACTTCGGTCAAATTCAAATAAAGTGAGGAAACGCGTTGATTACAGTAAGTGATGTTAGTTTGCACTTTTCGGATCGCAAACTTTTTGATGATGTTAATATTAAATTTACGCCCGGAAATTGTTATGGCTTGATTGGTGCAAATGGTGCAGGAAAATCGACTTTTTTAAAAATTTTGGCTGGTGATATCCAACCTTCTACAGGAAATGTGATTCTTGGTCCTAATGAACGTTTAGCTGTATTACGACAAAATCATTATGATTTTGAAGAATACACAGTATTAGAAACTGTGATTATGGGTCATGAGCAATTGTATAAGGTCATGAAAGAAAAAGATGCCATTTATATGAAAGAAGATTTTAGCGATGAAGACGGTATTCGTGCGGCTGAACTCGAAGGCGAATTTGCTGAATTAAATGGTTGGGAAGCAGAATCAGAAGCTTCAGTATTGTTACAAGGATTAAATATCCCAGAAAACTTACATGATTCATTGATGAGTGAGTTAACTGGTGGTCAAAAAGTCAAAGTGTTATTAGCTCAAGCTCTTTTTGGTAAACCAGATGTCTTGCTTTTAGATGAGCCAACCAATGGTTTAGATATCCAATCAATCAATTGGTTAGAAGAATTTTTAATCAACTTTGAAAATACAGTCATTGTTGTATCTCATGACCGTCATTTCTTAAATAAAGTATGTACACACATGGCCGATCTTGATTTTGGTAAAATCAAATTATATGTCGGAAACTATGATTTTTGGTTAGAATCTAGTCAATTAGCTGCAAAATTACAGTCACAGTCAAATGCTAAAAAAGAAGAACAGATTAAAGAATTGCAAGATTTTATTGCTCGTTTTAGCGCAAATGCTTCAAAATCTAAACAAGCAACTTCTCGTAAAAAAATGCTAGATAAAATTACTTTAGATGATATTCAACCTTCATCTAGACGTTATCCTTTCGTAGGCTTTAAACCCGAACGCGAAATCGGAAACGATCTATTACAAGTTGAAAATGTGAGTGTCACAATCGACGGTAAAAAAATCTTAGATAATATCAGCTTTACATTAAATAAAGATGATAAAGTCGCTTTTGTTGCCGATAATGATATTGCGACTACAACACTTTTCCGCGTGATTATGGGTGATCTAACACCAGATACTGGAAGCGTTCGTTGGGGTGTTACCACTACTCAGGCGTATCTCGCAAAAGATACGACAAAGGAATTCTCAAGTGAGATCACTATTTTAGATTGGTTGCGTCAGTATGCCAGTAAAGAAGAAGATGACAATACGTTCTTACGTAGCTTTTTAGGTCGTATGCTCTTTTCTGGTGACGAAGTCTTAAAATCAGTAAATGTCTTATCAGGGGGCGAAAAAGTCCGCTGTATGCTATCTAAAATGATGCTTTCAAAAGCCAATGTTTTAGTTTTAGATGATCCAACAAATCACTTGGATTTAGAATCAATCACGGCGCTAAATGATGGTTTAATGTCCTTCACTGGCTCATTATTATTTGCTTCTCATGATCACCAGTTCATTCAAACATTAGCAAACCGTATTATTGCGCTAACCCCAAATGGAGTTGTGGATCGTGCTGAAACAACTTATGATGAATTTTTAGAAAATCCAGATGTTCAAGCACGAATTGCTGAATTATCTG
>NZ_CAJYIS010000061.1 GCF_913775425.1 uncultured Enterococcus sp. | reverse complement strand
GACAATTAAATATCGCATCGATTCGTTTAGATACTGCACTGACGAATCTTCCAGCTCGTCGTCTATACGAAAAAAGTGGATTTCACTATATCGGACAGACAGATTTACCTAAATTTGATCAAACAGGTAGCGATGAATGCGTATTTTATGAATATTTAATTAGATAAAAACAAGTGGGTACATGAATGTATCCACTTGTTTTCGTTGCTCAAAAAAAACGATTGCGATGCTAGATAATATAACCTAATATTCCTATAATGCTCCTACTACATGATGTGGTTGATACGGTTCTTCTAGATAGATCACGTCTTCTGGTGACAAGACCAAATCTAAGGCTGGTAATGCATCCGTTAAATGACGTTCCTTCGTCGCACCGATGATAGGAGACACTACTGTTTCTTTTTGTAATAGCCAAGCCAATGCGATCTGTGCACGAGTTACCTGATATTTTTCAGCTAATTGTGCCACACGCTCCACAATAATTTTATCTTGTTCTTGTGTGGTATCATATTTTTGACGGGCTGTGTGATCCGTTAAAAACCGTTTTGTTGTCGCTTCCCAATCACGTGTTAGACGACCTGATGCTAATGGACTATACGGTGTAACAGCGATCCCTTGATCCTGACACAAAGGTAACATCTCGCGCTCTTCTTCACGATAGAGTAGATTCAAATGATCTTGCATCGAAATAAATTTCGTCCATCCATGTTTTTCAGCGACTGCCTGTGCTTTAGCGAATTGCCATGCGTACATCGCTGACGCTCCGATATAACGAACTTTCCCTGATTTGACAAGATCGTGTAGGGCGTCCATGGTCTCTTCGATTGGTGTATTGTAATCCCAGCGATGAATAATATAGAGATCCACATAGTCCATGTTTAAGCGTGTTAAACTTTGATCCAGTTGATAAAATAACGCTTTTCTTGATAATCCCCCGCTATTTGGTCGATCTTTCATTTTCATATAGGCTTTTGTTGCCACCACGATTTCATCGCGATTTGCAAAATCATTTAACGCGCGCCCTACGATTTCTTCACTAGAACCATAAGAATAAATATTTGCCGTATCAAAAAAGTTGATTCCTAAATCCAAGGCTTTTTTGATCACAACTCGACTTTCTTCTTCGCCTAATGTCCATTCGTGAAATCCACTGGTAGGATCTCCAAATCCCATTGTGCCTAAACATAAACGGGATACCTCTAAACCTGAATTGCCAAATTTTACATAATCCATTTAAATCGCTCCTTTATTTTTTTAACTATCTAAATATCTAAACAACTTAACCCATTTAATACGCGCGGATACCCAATATATGGGATGAGATTGGCTAAAATGTGAATCAAGTCCTCTTTTGTTTGACCTAGACGGAAATTGGCTTGCACGTGCGCACGTACTTGACTTTCACATCCCCCTTGAGCCACCAAGAAACATAAGGTAATCACTTCTCTTTGTTCAAGTGTTAATCCTGTTCGGGTATAAAAGTCACCAAAACAGTGTTCGACTAGCCATTTATTGATCAGTTGCGTTTCTTTTGCACCTTGAGTAGCAAAGTTACGCATACTCTCACCAAAAATATCCACTTGTGCCTGACTTCCTTTTTCAAAACGAGTCTTCATCGTAGTGGTTGACTGTCCTTCTAGCGGTAGTGATTCTCCATGTTCTTGAATGATTTGATTCAACACTTTGAAGAAAGGCAATACACGTCCCATCCCTAAATATGCAGAAGCTTGATACACTAATTCTTTTATTTCAATTGTGGTCACACCAAATTGAAAAGCGGCTTTCACCATGACTTGAAATTCTTCGATTCCTTGGCAACCAATTAAACTAGCTAAAATCGCTAAAAAACGCGTATGATCCTCAACATCTGTTGTTTGGATAACCTCGTCAAAAGCAAAATTATCAAAACGTTCGACAAATTCCGAATCTGTCGTCAAAAAATTAGAAATATAATTTGGAAACATTTTTTCATGATACTGTTGTGCATATGGTGTAATACCCATTTACGATCACCCTTTCTTGACTTAAGTGTAGTCCATCTATACGTAGGCAATCAATTCTAGTTTCGAATCATTTGGATAAGTGAAACTTATGCAAAAAAACAAGACGAAGCTTACTTACTCGCTTCGTCTTGTTTCGTATATTGTGTAGAAATAATAGACAACATGATCGTGGCAAAAGGATCTACATAGGGATTTTGATTTTTCTTAGCCCAAAATGCACAATAATTGCGTAAAATAGGCTGTTGATTTTTCGTCAACTGAACACGTGTAATCCCTAAATCGGCTGTCCGTTGATCATCGAAGGTTTCAATCGGTAAACACCCACGATTTCCAGTAACAATCAAACGCGCTTCTTCTAAATTTTCAGCAAAGATAAATGGATTCTCAAAGCCTAGTGTATCTCGATAAAAGGCTGCTTCGTGTTGTTGTTGCCCTTGTGACGTGATTAAAATACACGGAAGATGATGAATATCATCCATCTCTAAACAGCTTTCTTGACTCAGTGGATTACGTTGAGCCAATTCCAGTTGGATCGGTAATTTAGCCAGCTCAAAATTCACGTATTCCTCTGAGAACATCCGTCGTTGATCACTTAACGCTAAATCGATCGTTTGATGCAGTAAATGCTGATACAACTCTTCGTGCGTCCCTTTCAAAAGATGGATCGTCACTTCAGGATAGCTTTCAGAAAAATCAGCAATCACTTGATGTAACAGTATACCGTTATAAGTGGGTAAATAGCCAATCGTCAGTTGCGGTCCACTATTTTGTCCAATTTCTTTCGTCCGCTGTGTGACTTCTTTTAATTGCGACAGGACTTGCTTGCTTTCCCGATAAAAATACTCTCCAGCTAACGTTAAACTGAATCTCCGGTGTTCTCGTTTTAATAA
>NZ_CAJYIS010000060.1 GCF_913775425.1 uncultured Enterococcus sp. | reverse complement strand
CAAAACTTCCAATTTCCGTCTTGATAAATGTATGAAGTTTTAGAGCTATGTTGTTTTGAATGCTTCCAAAACTAAAATATATGCATACCCTTTAGGAAAGGTGTTTTAGAGCTATGTTGTTTTGAATGCTTCCAAAACACTAACGAATAAAGATGAACGTGGCAATCGGTTTTAGAGCTATGTTGTTTTGAATGCTTCCAAAACCCAAGCATGCAAGCAAGATCGTGGGCATTAGTTTTAGAGCTATGTTGTTTTGAATGCTTCCAAAACTACAAATCGAATAATGATCTCAGTGACATCGTTTTAGAGCAATGTTGTTTTAAATGCTTCCAAAACCGACTACCGCGACTATACTTGGGTTCGCAGGTTTTAGAGCTACGTTGTTTTGAATGCTTCTAAAACTCTATTGAAGAAGACAATTAAAGAATTGGCGTTTTAGAGCTATGTTGTTTTAAACAATTCATTTCGTTAAAAAAGTCTGACTTCCCATATGAAGCCAGACTTTTTTCATATTTACTTTTCACTAGGATTCTTAAAAATCATCCCAATCGTCTTCTTGTTCTTTTTGTTGCTTAAATTGGCGTTCGCGTTCGGCAAGTGCACGGCGCTTTTCAGCGCGCTCTAGATCACGTTCACGGGCAGCAAGTTCAGCATCTTCACGTTGTTCCATTTTTTTCTGTTTGCGTTTAGGATAACCTACAAATAACCAAATGAGTAAAATAACCAAAGCAACTACAATCAAGTAAGGCGCGATCGAGGCGAGGATACTGATGACAATTAGGACTAAAATAAAATTCATACAGCCACCGCAGCCACATCCACAACCCGTATCTTCTGTTACAATATATCGTTTTCCCATCGTAATCCTCCTTTTGCGATGCCTTTGACGTATAACGGCTATAGTAAACAAGCGCTTTATTCTTTTATTGTAGCGAATTATACTAAAGAAAACAAGAATGAGAGGAAGAGCGGCAATGTCACTTTTAGAGCGTATTCAAAATCAAGAAATAGAACTAGGATCGTTATTATACGATGAGATTCATCAAGTAAAAGGAGAAAATGAACGTTTGGTCGTAGAACTAAATACGGCTTATCATACACCAGAACAAGTGCGTAAACGTCTAGGTGAAATCACAGGGCGATCCATTCCGGAAAGTACAGTGATTTCATTGCCATTTTATACCGATTTTGGGAAGCATATTACAATAGGGGAACGTGTATTTTTGAATCAAAACGTTACATTTGTAGATTTAGGCGGTATTACGATCGAAGAAGATGTATTGATCGGACCGATGTCTCGTATTATTACAGTCAACCATCTGGTAGATCCTAAAAGACGTCGAGGGCTTGAAGTGAAACCTGTTGTCATCAAAAAGGGAGCGTGGATCGGTGCTAATGTTACGATCTTACCTGGTGTGACGGTAGGAGAAGGGGCAGTAGTTGCTGCAGACTCGACAGTGACGAAAGATGTACCCGCATATACTGTCGTTGCAGGTACACCTGCTCGAAGCATCAAAAAAATCCATTAGTCCTTGTCATTTTGCGTAAAATTCGCTACACTAGTAGAAATCTCGAAAAGTGGGTGAACAAATGAATCAATTGTATGAAAAATTACATGAGAATCGCGTGATCGAGTCTGAACGATTAGTCTTGCGTCCAGTAGAATTAGAAGATGCGCAAGCGATGAATCAATATGCTTCAGATCCTGATACGACATATTTTGTATTTAGCACGCATAAAGATTTGGCGCAAACCAAACATGATCTTGCATTTTATTTTTTAAAAGAACCCTTAGGAAAGTATGCGATCGTAGAAAAGGAAACGAATCAAATGATCGGAACCATTGACTACCATAGCATCAATGAAGCAATAAAATCCGCTGAACTAGGCTATACCTTGCATAAAGATTACTGGGGCAAAGGCTATATGACAGAAGCTTGTCGCACCTTGATCACAGTAGGATTTGAACAGATCGGCTTTAATTATCTGTGTGCCATGCATGACTTACGCAATCCCGCTTCTGGTCGTGTGATGGAAAAATCTGGTCTACAGTATCTCGGTGTATTGCCTTATCACCGAATAGACAATAAAGATCCACTTCGTCCAGTCGATGATGCATACTACCATTTGACCAAAGAAGACTATTTTGCAAGCGTGGAGCAACCCTAATTTTTTGGTTCAATGGATTGCTATTCTTTTGCCTCTTTGCGTATAATAAGGGCTAGTGAGAGGATTGGTGATACCATGGATCAAAAAAAGAAAAAAGACGCATATGAATTAATGTTATTACAATTTAAAGGATTGCTAGAAATCGAAAGCAATTGGATTGCAAATCTAGCGAATTCTTCTGCTTTATTAAATGAAACATTACCTACGACAGTCTTTGCTGGTTATTATGTATTCGATGGAAATGAATTGATTTTAGGTCCATTTCAAGGGAAAGTATCATGTACGCGTATTGCAATGGGTAAAGGCGTGTGTGGTGAGTCTGCAGAAAAGAACGAAACGATGATTGTCGAAAATGTTAAAACACACGAGAACTATATTTCATGTGACTCTGCTGCGATGTCTGAAATCGTAGTACCAATGACCAAAGACGGCCAATTATTAGGTGTACTAGATATCGATAGTAGTGAGATTGGTAGTTATGATGCCATCGATCAAGAATACCTAGAAAAATTTGTCGAGATTTTAGTCGCAAGTTATCAAGCATAATGACGAAAAAAACCAGCCAAATTATCGGCTGGTTTTTTGTATATACAGATGAAAATAAGGGCTTTATTGTTGTTTTGAAATCACTTGGTACAACCAATCAAATGGGATAAAAAAGATATCTTCCACACGGATCGCCTCCTTAAAAAAAGGATAGCACAAGTTGGTATTACAGGCGTTTCGACTAGATTACAGTTGTAAAAAGAAATAAAACAAATATTGCTAAAGTATGGCAAAACCATAGTTTTCAATATGTTTTGTTAACATTTCAAGATAAACCGTGGCCATTGGACTCAATTCGCGTTGCTGATGTTTTAACCAACCAATCGTGATCGTATCTTCATGATCTAGTGGGATCGCCATAATTTTATCGTCATTCAATTCGCTACTGATGATCCCGGAACTGATCGTATAGCCGTCAAGTCCGACCATCAAATTAAAAATCGTCGCGCGATCACTGACTTTGATCTCTTTTTTGCGATTCCACGTGCTCAAGATCTCTTCGGAAAAGTAAAAAGAATTGGTTTCACCTTGTTCATAACTTAAATAAGGATAGTCTTCTAAATCCTCGAGGGTTAGACGCTCTTTTTTCGTTAATGGATTCGTCCGACTAACGAAAACGTGTGGTTTTGCTTCGAACAATGGTGTAAATTGTAATTGTTTTTCTTTGAATAATTTTTTCATTACTTGTTGATTAAATGAGTTTAAATATAAAATACCTAGTTCGCTTTTAAATGTAGCGAGGTCTTCAAAAATATTTTCCGTTTCGGTTTCACGTAGTGTGAGTTGATATTCATCGGTCGTGACAGTGCGGACTAATTCGACAAATGCATGTACAACAAACGCATAGTGCTGTGCGGAAACAGAAAAGGTTTGTTTTCTAGGACGTTGATTTTTATACCGCTCTTCTAATAATTGAACTTGATCTAGTACTTGACGACTGTAAATCAAAAATTCTCGACCATCAAGTGTGGGGGTAACACCATGTTTGCTTCTTAAAAGTAATTGGATGCCCAATTCTTGTTCTAACTCTTTGATGGCAGTCGATAAGCTGGGCTGAGTCAAAAATAGCTCTTTTGCTGCTTCGTTAATGGAGCCTTTTTCAATGATTTTTTCTAGATAGAGCAGTTGTTGTATGCGCATATTAGACTCCTTTAGGCACAGCTGTGCAAGTGAATTATACTGATTGTAATTTTTTTTGAATAAGAATGCAACCATAAAAAAACCTAGAAGAGGGGAGCTCATCTAGGTCGAGTAGAGAATAAAAACTAGAGATGTTTGGAAAAAAAGTTTTTCACTACAGGAAGTTGGGGAGACTTCTTATGTATATAGAATAACAAATTTTCCAGAAAAATCACGTCCAAAAAAAATAGCAAAACACTGAAAAAAATGAGCGTTTAGACTAGGATGGGCATGCTAAACTATATAAGTTGGAGATATTTTGCTTAAAATTGTAAAATGGAATGAGTAATGTATCCACTCCAGTTCAAAATAAATAAAAGTATTAAAATAACCAATACAATGAATAGGATAAAAAATACTGGCTTTTTCTTTTCAAAAGAATACGTTTTTTTACGACCGAAACCAACTCGAATCATCGCCCATAGTAACAGTCCTATAGCTAGTGCGGTCAATAGTTCGATTCCAATCCCCAAATAAAGCATTTGATTATCTACGATAGTTAACCCTAACATGTATACATTCCTCCTTAATAAAAGGATAACATGGTTCAGAATAGAATCCTATCTAAAATAAAAAAGCCTTCCAAACTAGTGGAAGGCTTTTTGCGACCATTAAATAATGGAGGCGGCGGGAGTCGAACCCGCGTCCAAACATATTGCTACCTAAAAATCTACGCTCATAGTCGATTCATTTAAGGTTTCGCGTTACAACTTGCCGAACGACAGGCAGTTTGTATTGCTAGTCTGATGAGCTCTTTTTGATTTTACAGACGGAAAAATCAAACGTATCCCACTTAAGTTAGGACCCTGACCCG
>NZ_CAJYIS010000059.1 GCF_913775425.1 uncultured Enterococcus sp. | reverse complement strand
TGCTCTACATTCAGCCAAATTCTGGTTCATTTTCTCATTTCGCAAGCAATTATTTAGGCAAACCATATGGCTACATTACAGCATGGAGTAACGTATTTGAGTATTTAATTGTTGGAATGAGTGAAATTATTGCAGTCGGGGAATACATGAAATTTTGGTTTCCAGACTTGCCATCGTATATTCCAGGGATTATCGCGATTGCGACATTAGGACTTGCCAATTTGATTTCTGTAAAATTTTTTGGTGAATTAGAATTTTGGTTTTCATTTATCAAGGTCTTCACGATTATTTTAATGATCATTGCAGGTTTTGGGTTGATTTTCTTTGGTTTTGGTGATGGTGCGATTGGATTTTCAAATCTTTGGGCACATGGAGGTTTTTTCACTGGTGGATTTACAGGCTTTTTCTTTGCCTTATCGATCGTCGTGTCTTCGTATCAAGGGATCGAATTGCTCGGAATGACAGCCGGAGAAGCAGAAAATCCTCAATCGACGATTACAAAAGCGATCAAATCAACTGTTGGTCGAATTTTAGTTTTTTACGTCGGTGCGATTTTTGTCATTGTGACGGTCTATCCATGGAATGAATTGACCACACTGGGTTCACCTTTTGTTCAGATTTTTTCTAAAATCGGGATTACATTTGCTGCCGGACTGATCAACTTTGTCGTATTAACGGCTGCTTTATCTGGATGTAATTCAGGGATTTTTAGTTCAAGTCGGATGTTATATAGTATGAGCTTGCGTGGAGAAATGCCAAAATCCTTTAGTAAATTAACAGCTCACGGTGTCCCATTGTTTCCAGTAGTGACAATGTCTGCAGGTATTTTGATTGGGTTTGTCTTAAATGAATTGCTACCATTTGTATTGCCAAGCGTCAATAATTTATTTATTGTCGTATATAGTTCAAGTGTACTTCCAGGGATGATTCCTTGGATCGTTATCTTATTAAGTCAGATCAAATTCAGAGCACAACACCAAGACTTGATGGAGGATCATCCGTTTAAGATGCCATTTTCGCCTTATAGTAATTATTTGACGTTAGGATTTTTAGCGATCGTGTTGATTTTTATGTTTATCAATCCTGAAACAAGAGTGTCTTTAATAGTGGGGATCATCTTTTTGATTCTTGTACGTATCGATTATTACCGACGATTTGAGCGTAAAATGCGATAAAGAAAAAAAGTTGTGATAGAAGTGAACAGCTTTAAGAAATAAGCCATTTATTTGATTTTTAGGGGATGTGATCAATTTTTGTCACATCCTTTTTTTTTTGACATCAAATCGAGTATAATAAACAAAAAAGGAGTGATTTTAATGGATTGGCAAACGATCATGAAAAAACGTGCAGAGCGTAAAGCACGTAAAAAAGCGATGTTAAGACAAAAAAATGCTCAGCTTCGTGCACAAGGAAAAGATCCGTTAAAAGGCTGGGGGACTATGGTCGATAGTGGATATGGCGGGATAAATAACGGTACTAGTAAATTGGATACAAAGCCCTTTTTACTAGAAGAACAACGAAGAATCCGAAAAAAATAGAGCCAGAGAACAAATCAGTGAAGGTAGACTATTGGTTTAGATGACCGGTTTTTAGCGCTCGTGAGCAAAAGCTAAATCTAAAATAGCCGACAACCGGCAGAACAAAAAATAGTAGAAAAAAGATTGACGCTAAAAATTGCTTATGGTATATTCTCTATAACGTTTTGACGTTACCGAAATAACCGAGTAGATTGGTCAATCCCTCTATCAGAAAGTCGATGGTTGCTGTGAATCGATGAAATTGACAAATTGAATTACATTAAAGTAGGTTACAATTGCATAGAGTCAGAGTGGAAAACGAATCGTTTTCAATTAAGGTGGTACCGCGGAATAAACTTTCGCCCTTAGCATTAGGCTAAGGGCGTTTTTTTATACTCTTTAATTGAATGACATTAGAACTGGGAATCAAGAAAGGAAGAAAAATATGAGTTTTGAAGCATTAAGTAGTCGCATTAATTTAGAATTAGTCAAAAACACTTCTACCCTAACGGCGGAACAGACCGCGTATAAACAAGCACGCGATATAGAATTAGCCAATATCATCAAAGGGGACGATCCACGCTTTTTACTCGTTATGGGTCCTTGTTCAGCAGATAATGAATTGGCAGTGATGGAGTACGCGAAACGTTTGTCACAATTACAAGAACAAGTCAAAGATAAGGTCTTTATCGTGCAACGAGTCTACACCAATAAACCTCGAACAAATGGGGATGGCTATAAAGGTCTATTGTACCAAAAATCACCCGAAGAAGAAGTCGATTTGATCCAAGGACTTGTTTCTGTACGTAAGATTCACCGTCGTGTATTGACTGAAACTGGATTAACGACAGCAGATGAAATGTTGTATCCTGAAAATTTTGAAGTGGTGTCAGATTTAGTTAGTTATCATGCTGTCGGTGCGCGTTCAGTAGAAGATCAACAACATCGTTTTGTAGCAAGTGGAATCGATGCGCCAGTTGGCTTGAAAAATCCAACAAGTGGGAATTTGTCGATCGCTTTTAATGCGCTACACGCGGCACAACGCCAACAATCATTTATCTATAACGGGATGGAAGTGTTGACAAGTGCCAATCCACTTGCGCATTTGATCTTGCGTGGTGGCGTCAATGAGTTTGGTAAAGTGATTCCAAACTATCATTATGAAGATTTACTGCAAGCGGCGAACCTTTACGAAAAAGAAGCCTTCCATAATCCGATGGTGATGGTTGATACAAACCATGACAACTCGGGTAAACAATATTTAGAACAAGTTCGGATCACCAAAGAAATTCTTTCGAGCCGTAAATGGAACGATAAAATCGCTAAGACTGTTCGTGGGTTGATGATTGAAAGCTATTTAGAAGATGGCCGTAATGAACCAGGGCAACAAGCTTTTGGCCAATCGATCACGGATCCATGTTTAGGTTTTGAAAAAACTAAAGAATTAGTAGAATACATCTATAAAGAAGTTTAAATCCAAAGGAGACTGTGATAAAAGTTGGTCACAGCCTCTTTTTTTGTATGTATTGATTGATTTAGTCTTCAAAAAAAGTAGCACAAGCATGTATTCGACTAAACGAGAGCGCTAGGTTGTAAAAGACCGCGCTTTTTTTTATGTCTAAAAAGAGCGTTCTCATTTTTGTTTTCATAGTGAGAAGGATTCTTTTGCCTAATTATTAGATTTTGATGATAAAAAACGTATTAAATTAAAATTAGATGAGTTAAAGTAGGAACAAGCCAAAGAGGAGACAACCAAAAGGAGGATCTGTTATGACACAATTTTTTCAACCGCAATTAATCGTTCAGTATTTTCCCAAAATTTTAAGTGCACTACCTGTAACACTAGGAATCGTGCTAATGGCTACAGGCATCGGTTTAGTACTAGGTGCGCTGATTGCATTTAGTCGCATCGAAAAAGTTCCTATACTCGCACAAATAAGTACCGTATTTGTTTCATTTATCCGTGGAACACCGATCTTAGTACAACTATATATCGTCTATTACGGGATTCCGGCACTTTTACAAGCGACAGGACTTGATATCTCCAACTGGAATAAGCTGATTTTTATTTACATCACATATGGATTAAATACTGCAGCCTTCCAATCGGAAACGATTCGCGCAGCAATATTAAGTATCCCGGAGCATCAAAAAGAAGCGGCCATTGCATGTGGGTTATCGCGGAACCAATTTTACCGTAAAATTTTGTTCCCGCAAATGTTAAAAATCGCACTTCCTTCTTTTGGGACAACGACAATTGCCTTATTACAAGATACCTCATTAGCTTTTACGATTGGTTTGATCGATGTAGTCGGAAAGGCAAAAGCGATCGGAGCAGTCACTTATCATACATTAGAAGGATATATTGGAGCGGCGATTATTTTTATCGTACTTAGTATCGTACTCGAACAAGTTTTCCAAGTATTAGAAAAAACAGTGCAATACGAACGAACCGTACAATTGGCAAAACCACGTATTTTATTTTTCAAAAAAAATTCCCTATCGACAGGGTATAAAGGAGAAAATATATGAAAAAACAATTGAAATGGATCATGATGACGGTCGCAGTAATTGGATTGAGTGCAACGTTAGCTGGATGTAAATCAGAAAGTAAAACAGCCAAAGCCGATGCGAATCAAACGATTAAAGTAGGAACAGGAAACGATGCCTTGCCTTATGCTTATTTGGATGAAAATGGTGAGTACGATGGCTATGATGTCGCAGTTGTCAAAGCGATCGCAGAAAAATTACCAGAGTATACTTTTGTTTTTGAAGGCGCCGATTTTCCAACGACCCTGTCGAATCTAGAAAGTGACAAGGTCACGATGGCTGCTTATGAATATGAAATGAATGACGAACGAAAAGAAAAATTCGTTTATGGTGATGTAGGATATGTCACATGGGATACGTATATCGTCTATGATGCCGATAAAAAAGAACCCTACCAAACGTTTGAGGATTTGAAAGGGAAAAAAGTCTATGTGACAACAGCGACCAATCAAGCAGCGATGGCTGAAAATTATCTAAAAGAACATCCTAATGCGTTTACACTCGTTTATGGTGAGTACAATAATGAGCAGATCGTTCAAGCGCTAACTTCAGGAGCAGTGGATGCCACGCTCGCACCTAAATATCAAGTCGATAACTATAATCGCACTTTCGATACAAATCTAAAAATCGGCGATCAACCAGTCCACAATTCGGATGCTTATCTTTTATTCAATAAAAAAACCGATCCAGCATTCATCAAAAAGGTCAACACCGCTTTAGCTGAGTTGAAAAAAGAAGGGACATTAAAAACTTTATCTGAAAAGTATCTTAAAGGAGATTATGTCAGTAAATAGAAAGCAGGGATGAAAATGAGTTTTCATATTGATATCATGTTGCAAACATTGCTGGTTGCGAGTCGTTATATTTGGATCACGTTGTGGATGTCTGGATCGTCTTTAGTGATTGGTAGCTTATTGGGACTTGGGATCGCACTTATTCGTTATTTAAAGATCCCGCTTTTTTCTCAGCTATTTCAATGGACCATGCCCATCTTCAAAGGAATCCCAATCGTTTTATTGATCTTAGGAGTTTATCTAATTGCTTCTAAAACATTTGATAATGTGGCTCAATCCATGCATTGGTCTTTACGTTTTAAAAACTTTCCGTTAATTACAATCGTGATTTTTGCCCTTAGCTTTATGGCGATGATTAATAGTAGTGAAATTTTCCGTGGCGTGTTCCAAGGTGTCAAAAAAGGACAACTAGATGCTGCTCGTTCACTGGGGATGAACAGAGGTCAGATGATTCGTCGTGTCTTGCTTCCCCAAGCCTTTCCAACAGCGATTCCAATGTTGAGTAATTTATTTATCCAAATTATTAAAGCGTCAGCATTAGCTTCTATGGTTAGTGTAGTCGATGTGTTTTCAGCAGCTAAAATCACTGCTCAACAAAATTATCGTTTTTTAGAAGCCTATATTGCCGTAGCGATCGTGTATTGGAGCTTGAGTCTTGTGATTGAACAAGCGACAAAAGGCTATGAGAAAATCCAACATAAAAAATTTAGGAGGACTGTTTGATGAGCTATATCGAAATTCGCCAACTTAAAAAATCATTTCGTAAACACGTCGTATTGGATGGTCTTGATCTTGATATTGAAGAAGGGAGTGTCATTGTCTTACTAGGACCAAGTGGATCGGGGAAAACGACTTTTCTACGTTGTTTGAATTTTTTAGAACAACCAGAATCAGGCACGATCAAACTAGATCAAATGCAAGTCGACAGCGCGCGATTAACTAAAAAAGTGCGTGTAGCCTACCAAAAGCAGACTGCGATGGTTTTTCAACATTATGCTTTATTTCGCAATCAAAATGCTTTAGAAAATATTGCACTGCCACTAATGGCAGCACAAGGCTATACCAAAGAGGAAGCTTTCAGCCGCGCAGCTGAATTGCTCGATCAGGTAGGATTACGTGAGCGTGCACAATTTTATCCTAGTGCATTATCTGGAGGACAGCAACAACGAATCGGGATCGCACGTGCGTTGGCTTTAGCACCAAAACTCATGTTATTTGATGAACCGACAAGCGCGTTAGATCCCGAATTAGTCCAACAAGTCTTGCTCGTGTTGAAAGAGATCGCTAAACAAAAGCAAACAATGGTCATTGTGACCCATGAAATGCGTTTTGCTTATGAAGTGGCCGATCATATCGTATTTATGGAACACGGTAAAATTGTAGAACAAGGGCCACCCAAGCACTTTTTCCATCATCCAAAACAAGAACGAACACAAGCCTTTATTGCGAAATTTAGAGAACAATTACCCTTAGACGAAATGGAGGAAGCGATATGAACTATTCATTTGCCAACCGTATTGAAACATTAACAGGATCTGTATTACGTGAAAATGCAAAAAAACGTCAAACAAATACACAACTTATTTCGTTTGCATATGGCTATCCATCGGTTCAAGCGTTTCCGATGGAGACTTTAGGCAAAATATCAGAAAAACTGTATACGAAAATCGATCCCGAAACCTTTTTGCAATACGGGGCTACAGAAGGGGATGGCCGATTGCGCCAATTGATTGCTGCTCGTTTGCGAAATACGGTCGACATCCAAGTAAAAGAAGATCCTTTGATCGTTTCAGGTTCGACACAAGCCATCGATTTGGTTATCAAAACATTATGTAATGAAGGCGATATCGTGTTGTGTGAAGCCCAAACCTTTTCAGGTGCTGTCAATGCAATCAAAAGCTATGGTGCAATTCCTAAAGCGATTCCTTTTGATGTTGAGGAACAATCGATGGATCTTGCTTATTTAGAAAAAACCTTAGCACAAGATCATGAACACAAAATCAAGTTGATCTATGTCATCCCAACTTTTCAAAATCCTTTAGGAACATCGATGCCGTTAGAACGTCGTCAAGCGCTCTATGCGCTGGCGTGTCAATATGATGTGTTGATTTTAGAAGATGATCCATATGGCGATTTGCTTTATACAGGAAAAGCGATTCCCAAAATAAAGAGTTTGGATGACGAGGAGCGTGTGATTTACGCTGGCTCATTTTCAAAGATCTTAGCACCAAGTACCCGTCTAGGATTTATTGTGGCACCCACACCAATCTTTGATAAATTGGTTCTAGTCAAACAAACGACAGATTCGCACACAAATTTTTATTGGCAAGTCATGCTTGCTGAATTTATGCAATATTATGCATTTGAAGCGCATGTAGAAACATTAAAGCAACTTTATGCACGCCAAGCAAAATTGATGATGAGTGGGTTACAAGCGTGTCCAAGTGACTTATTGACCGTTATTGAACCAACAGGTGGATATTTTATTTGTTGCCATCTGACTGAACAAGTCGATCCACTTCGTTTTTATGATTATCTTGAAACACATGGATTAGCCATTATCCATGGCAATATCATGAGTGTTTCAGGTAAAGGATATGATCGTTATTTCCGCTTGAATTTTACAAAACCGAGTCCTAAAGAAATCCAACAAGGCTGCCGTATCATA
The DNA here is from genome assembly GCF_913775425.1 of uncultured Enterococcus sp. Classification (GTDB taxonomy): domain Bacteria; phylum Bacillota; class Bacilli; order Lactobacillales; family Enterococcaceae; genus Enterococcus_G. The sequence goes on along the minus strand of NZ_CAJYIS010000059.1, from coordinate 40,485 downwards.
CAAAATGCTTTAATCGATGCAAGTGTATATACGCAACCAGTCAGCGTTTAGAAAGGAGAAGCCAATGAGGATTATTTATTATGGCGTGCAGCCAGAAGAGGAAAGTACCATCCATCAATGGGCATTTCGCTATCAGATTCGTGTCACGATCGTTCATGAAGCGATCGATACCGTCAATGTCCATCTAGCAAAGCATCATCAAGGTGTATGTTTGTTTCCAAGCCAAGTGATGCGTACGTCAGAAGAGATCTATCGAATTTTGGCTGCTTATCAGATTCAAACGATCGCCATCAAATCGACAGGAGTTGAAAGCGTGAATTTTGAATGGGCAAAAAAATATGGCTTAACGATCACGAACGTACCTGCATATAGTCCAACTTCTGTAGGTCATTATGCTGTGATGGCGATCTTGATGGGACTACGGAACGTACCACAAATTATCCAACACTATAAGATGCCAGCAGGTAAGGAAATGAGTGAAGTCACGATAGGATTAGTTGGGATGGGGCGGATCGGGAAAGTCGTAGCAAAAAATTGCCAAGCACTTGGAGCCAAAGTGATTGCGACCACAAGGAATAAGCAGTTTGGAACTTACGAGGGAATCGAGTATTGTTCGTTTACAACCTTGATCACGCAGGCAGACGTCATTTCCTTACATCTTCCCCAAACACAAGAGAGTTACCATTTGATTGATGAGCAAGTATTTGACCAACTAAAAAAAGATGTCGTATTCGTCAATACAGCCAGAGGCGCGATCATTGATACCAAGGCGATGCTGTTGTGGCTAAAGACAGCGCCATTTGCCTCAGTGATTTTAGACACAGTAGAAGATGAAGAGGAGTATCGCAGTAATTATACCGATAATCCTTGGTATCAGCGGCTATCGATTCATCCTCAAGTCATGATGACCCCGCATATTGCCTATCATACGAAACGTGCAGTGGATGAGATCGTTTGGACGGCATTGAGTAATACAATGGAGATCTTGACGACTGGAAAATCAGCCAATCAAGTGTTCTCATAAGGAGGAAACCAGATGATTAAAGCACAAGTAAAAGCCTTGAAAAAAAGTTTTGGCAAACAAGAAGTATTAAAAAATATCGATTTTACAATTCAAGAAGGTGAGGTTGTCTGTATAATTGGGCCAAGTGGCTCTGGTAAAACGACCTTTTTACGTTGCTTAAATGTATTAGAAGAACCCGATGAAGGATTGTATCAGTTAGGGGAAGTGCAATATGATTTTGCCAGAATGGGGAAAAAGCAAGCTCGTGAAATTGCACAACACACCGCGATGGTCTTTCAATCTTACGAGTTGTTTGAGCATCTGACCGTTTTAGAAAATATTATGGAAGGATTACGCACAGTACAAAAAATTCCGAAAAAACAAGCACACAAACTGGCATTAGAAAATTTGGCTAAAGTGGGATTAAGCGATAAACAACATGCCTATCCCATCCAGCTATCCGGTGGTCAACAACAGCGAATCGGCATCGCGCGTGCGATGGCTTTATCTCCTGAATTATTATTATTTGATGAACCAACCAGTGCTCTAGATCCAGAATTAGTTGAGGAGGTCTTACAAGTCATGCGTGAATTAGCGCAACAAGGGCAAACCATGGTGATTGTGACTCATGAAATGCAGTTTGCTCAAGAAGTAGCCGATCAGGTTGTATTTATGGCAGATGGACTCGTGATTGAAAGTGGGTCGGCTACAACTTTATTTCAATCACCTCAACAAGAACGAACACAGCATTTCTTAGCACAACTTAGATTTCAAGAACTTCAGCTGACCTAAATGAGGGTCAGTTTTTTTGTGTTTACATAATAAAGTTATCGTAAGTGTTATAAAATCTAACATGTAAAGGGAGGTCTAGCTTGCATCTTCTGCCTAAGCTCGTTAAAATAGAAAAAAAGGTGAGGTGTAGCGGATGGATGCAATTGATCAAAATATTTTAAATATTCTACAAAAAAATGCACGAGAGACAGTAAAGCAAATGGCCGAAGAGTGTTTTATTTCGTCACCATCAGTATCTGTGCGTTTGCAAAATTTAGAAAGCCAAGGATATATCAGTTCTTATCAAGCGATACTGGACTATCAAAAAATTGGATTTGCTATTAAAGCGTATATCCATTGTGCAGTGAATGCCAAAGATAAGGAATCTTTTTATGGATTTATCGAAGACGTTCCCAATGTAGTAGAGTGTGATTGTATTACGGGAGATTTTTCGATGATGTTAAAAGTATATTTCACCAACACGGTCGAACTCGATGAATTTATTAATCAGTTGCAACGCTTTGGCGATACCAAAACGAATGTGGTCTTTTCGACTAGAGTTGCTGCTCGAGGGCTACAATTAGAGCATGATGAACTTTCAGATAAAAAAAATAAATAATCCGTAACTTGCCTTCTATTACTTATCTAGAAGGCAAGTTACGGATTATTTGCGGTCCATTTTAGATGTTGTTGGTGTTGCAATTGATTTAATTCTAATTGTGCTAAAATCGTCGTTGGTACTTTAGATAGCTCGATTGGTTTAGGTGTTCCAATCAGGTGACCAAATAAAATAAAGGCACGGATATACGTTTTTGGGGCTAGTGGGATAACCGTTTCTCCGGATCGTTCGTATGTGATTTGTTGAGTATGTTTTTGGTTATCTACTGCAGTTAAGTGATAGGTGTAGGTATATGAATCCAAAATCGGATTTCCTTGGTCGTCTAAAGTATGTAATTTCAAAGGGATCTGTTCAGGAACGGCTGCGTAGACGACAAACGAATGATACACGTCAAGTACTTCACGAGAGAGGGTTTGGTGAAAATAAGCCACAGCACCGATGAACAAGATACAAAAACATGCAATAAATTTCTTCATACGCGTGAACATCCTTTCGTTTAGTATGTCTCTACTATACGAAAAAATAACAAAAAAATTCCATCGAAATGCGTAACATTTCTGTCACACTAAACGATGGAAGGCAAGACTTAATCAATAAAGCATTTAAATTGCGTGATGTGTTCAACTAAAGGTTTTTGGTTGTGGGTAAATTCAATCTGGATCAATTGTTCGCCTAAAGCCTTGACGCTGGCAATTTTGTTTCCATATTGATCTTTTAGTGATTGGCTCGCTTTTAATGTGTGTAACAAATGATTGATCGTTTGTTCAACTTCTTGCGCTGCGGACATGTCCATTCCTCCTTTATGTTAACTTTATCATACCAAAATTAGCAAAATATGACTATGATTTACTGCGTCTTTTAGGTCGTTTTAAACGAGCGATCGTTTCTGTCAGCTCTGCTAACACCATCTCATCTTGCTCTTTTTCTAACAACTCTTCAAATAATAAAATCGTTTCTTCTGGATAACGTTTTGTTAATTCCCCAATGGCCCAAACGGCAGTTGCCCGAATCACCGGACGAGGATCTTTTAAGCATTGCATGATTTCAGGTAGATGCTCTTTTGCACCTAGGTTTGCTAATGCCATAAGCGCATTGCGCTGGAGTGGTTTTTTTCCGCGCCATGATCCAGCTAAGTGTCCGAATTGTTCTTTAAATTCTCGGTTAGATAACTGCAACATCGGGACTAGTTTTGGAAAAGCTTCTTCTTGTTTTGGCTCCATCTCAGCATGAAAATGAAAATCTTTGCCTTTATTATAAGGGCAAACCAATTGACAGATATCACAACCATAGATGATATTGCGGATTTTTTTTCGATATTCGATCGGCATCATGCCTTTTGTTTGTGTTTGATAGGATAAACATTTTTTGGCATTCATTTGTCCATTTCCTAATAGTGCTGTGGTCGGACACCCCGTGATACAACGTGTACAAGAACCACAACCATTTGGAATGGGCGTATCTGCTTCGAATTCTAAATTAGTGACGATCTCACCTAGATAAACGAAAGAACCGAATTCTTCAGTGATCAATAACCCGTTTTTTCCAATAAAGCCTAAGCCCGCTCGTTGTGCAACGGCGACATCGATGAACTCCCCAGTATCGACTTCGGCTTTAAAGCGTGGATCATCTTGTTGGGCTTCTTGTTTGATAAAGGCAATCAATTCATTGAGTCGACTTTTTAATACATCATGATAGTCGATTCCCCAAGAAGCACGTGCGAATTGTCCGCGCTTTTCTTTACGGTCAGGTTCTTCATGTAATTTAGTAGGGTAAGCAAGTGCGATCGAGATGATCGATTTAGGTTGATCAAATGTCAGTGATGGATCGATCCGCTCTTCGATATCTGGATGTTCAAAACCAGAAGTATGCCCAGCCTCTTTTTGTGCATATAACGATTCCCGATAGTCAGCAAAAGGCTCAGCAGTGGTAAAACCGATCTTATCGATGCCGATGCGTTTACTTTCGGCAATAATTCGTTCTTTTAGCGTATGCATAGTGATCTCTCCTTTAAGGTAATCATACCGAGAAAGCCGCAAATATTCAAAGAAATCTTGTTCTTTTTCAGAGAAAGTATAGTTTCTTTTCGCAATAAATGATAAACTAATGAAAATTACGAGAGAATGAAAAGAGGTCTGTTATGACAACAATCTACACGAGTACGCGTGGTGGACAACAACACGTTACAGCGTCACAAGCGATTTTACAAGGATTAGCTACAGATGGTGGGTTATTTGTACCTGAACATTTCCCACAAGTAAACTTAGACTTTGAACAATTAAAGGGACAATCGTATCAAGAGATCGCGCTATTGATCATGAAAGCTTTTTATAGTGATTTTTCAGAAGCTGAATTAAAAGCGTGTATCAAAGCGGCTTACGACGATAAATTTGATACCGACGTTATTGCACCTGTAAAAAAAGTGGGGACGGAGTATTATTTAGAATTATTCCATGGTCCGACATTAGCCTTTAAAGATATGGCGTTATCGATCTTACCTTACTTGATGACGACTGCGGCAAAGAAAAATCAGTCGACAAATGAATTAGTGATTTTAACGGCCACTTCTGGAGATACAGGAAAAGCGGCAATGGAAGGGTTTGCGGATGTCGAGAATACGAAAATTATTGTATTTTATCCTAAAGAAGGCGTCAGTAAGATTCAAGAACAGCAAATGCGCACTCAAAAAGGCGACAATACGTTTGTTGTCGCAGTCGAAGGGAATTTCGACGATGCGCAAACACGCGTGAAAGAGATGTTTAATGATCTTGCGTTACGTCAAACATTGGCATCACATCAAAAACAATTCTCATCAGCAAATTCAATCAATATCGGGCGTTTGATCCCACAAGTCGTCTATTATGTATATGCTTATGCACAATTGATACACCAACAAGAACTGACCAACGGGCAAACACTGGATGTCAGTGTACCGACTGGAAATTTTGGAAATATTTTAGCGGCTTACTATGCGAAAAAACTGGGTGTGCCGATTGGAAAATTGATTTGTGCATCCAATCAAAACAACGTGCTAACAGATTTCTTCACGAGTGGCACGTATGATCGAAATCGTGAATTTTACGTCACGAGCTCGCCTTCGATGGATATTTTGATTTCAAGTAATTTGGAACGTTTATTGTACGAAGTTTCAGGACAAAATACCGACACGACAAGCTACTTGATGGAAGAACTTACGACGAAAGGAAGTTATGAATTAGAGGTCGCTTTACGTGAAGGATTAAGTGACTTTTTAGTGGCATATGCCACGGATGAACAAACGCAATTGGCGATCAAACAAGTTTTTGATCGTGAAGGATATGTGATCGATCCACATACAGCGGTAGCCAAACATGCACTAGACCAAATGACGCAACTTTCAGATCCTGCCTTGATCGTATCGACGGCAAGTCCATATAAATTCCCTGAATCTGTGGTACGTGCCTTTGATGAAGTCAAACATGTTGAAAATGAATTTGGGTGGGTAACTGCTCTGTATGAAGAAACAAAGCTGACGGTTCCGCCGGCTGTAAAAACATTATTTGAATCCCCTATTTTACACGATCGTACCATCCCAGTAGATGAGATGTTGCCTTGTGTGAAAGAGATTTTAAATATCAATGAATAACCAAACGAAGCTGTAGCAAAAGTGGACAGCTTTAAAAAAATGAGCCAAATAACTACCGGTTTCGGTAATTATTTGGCTCATTTTGTTAGGTGTTACGCAGAGTAATCACTGCGGTAATACCGTAAGACTAAAATCGTTTGACTGATCGACAAATATAAAAATAAAGCTGAGATGATCAAAATCGATTTTTCAGCAAATACGCGATAACTAATCCCCAACACGACGGCGCCAATCAAAAAAGCAACGACGACTAACGTAAAATGGATAAACGTACCTAAAGCCTGTTTATCTCGTGTCAACAGATAATCGTAAAGACCAGCAGCCATGCCTTTTAAATTTCCCGTAGTAAATAAGCTCGTATAGACACGACCATTGATCTTGTCAAATGAGATCCACTGAGCGGCAGTAATAAAGGAAATCGCAATGGTCACTAACGTTGTATGCTCGTGGATAAACGATAGACTGAATAAGAAAAAGAGTAGTGTTTCTGCATAAAGAATGATCAAACGCCAAAATGGCCAACTGCGTTTGCGGAAATAATGCATCAAAGCTTTCCCAAAAAAAATGCCTAAAAAGAAAAAAAGTGTCGAAAGAAATTTTTTCCAAACACTTCCCCATTGACCATCTATCGTTTGCATGATTGCTAAGATTAAATTTCCGGTTTGAGCAGAAGCGAAAGAATCGTAATGCATATACGTATATAGATCGACCGCACCACCGATAAAGGCAAGGATCAACCCTACCGAGCGAAACTCATGAATGTCTTTTTGCACATCTTCACCTACATATTCTATGATTTTGCTAACACTATAACAAATATTCTGAAAATTTCAATAAAAATGAAAAAATCATCATAAAAAAAGAGGCTATGACAATCATCTGTCACAGCCTTAATGTTTAACGTGAACGTAGAGAAGTGATCAAGGTTTCAATACCTGATAAAATGATCACAACACCTGCTAGTTGTAGCGCAAGTAAGATACTTTTGAAGGGATTGAATAAAAGTAACAATCCGACAATCAATAAACATAACCCAAACACTACTCGGGGCCAACGTGTACGATTGACCACGCGTACACCTTTAGGCTGTTGCATCAAATACACTAACCCTTGAATAATCAAAATAATCCCAAAGAAAATCGGGAAGATCGAGATAATTGGTTTTGACAAAACTAAAATGGCCAAAGCAGCGATGAGAAGCAATACACCACTTGTCACGCCAAATCCGACAAAACCAGTGTCTTTGCGCATGCGATATGTGGTCCATAAATTCATGATCCCCATGATTGCGACATAAGCGGCTAATACATACACCACTCCGTTAAAAAACTTTTTAGGTTCGATCAATAATAAAAAGCCGATAATAACATAAACGATCGTTCGAACCCAAGCGTAACGTTGCATATGATCTAAAAATTGTCTCATATAGATTCACCTCTTTTTTTATTGTCTCGTTGGACTTGTGTATAGTATAACATACTCTAAAAAAACCATATATTGAAAAGAATTTGATGCAAGAAGGATAACGTGTGAACTTCTCGAATTTTTCATGGAAAGGCCAAGAAAAAAAGTACGAATAATGGTAAAATGAACATATGTTTTGTTTTTTTAAAATTAATATAAAGAGAGGACGAGGAAACGATGACAGTACAATTTGTCTTAGGCGATGGTGTGTGTGATCACACAGAGACGTTAGTCCAAAAAGCAGACGAGTGGTTACAACAAGATGCCAACCATCGTGTCTTTTTTTTGGTCCCTAACTACAATAAATTTGAACGAGAAATCGAAATTTTACAAGCCTTGAAACAAGAAAGCGAGCAGACGCATTTTAGTAGTATGAAGACACAGATTTTTAGTTTCCAACGTCTGTCTTGGTATTACGCACAGCAAAGCGGACACTATCAAGCAGACACGATTACAGAAATCGGTGCTAAATTACTCATGCGTAAGGTGTTGACCAATCTAAAGGAACAATTGCACCTATTTCGTGGGGAGATCGATAAAGTAGGGTTTTTGACCCAATTACTCGAGTTGTATCAAGAATTTCAATTGAGTGGACTTACGACGGAACAATTACAGGAAATCGACACGACACAAATTACGTTAAAACGTGAATTGCAAACAAAATTAAGTGAATTGACGTTGATTTTTACAGCATATGAACAAGAACTCGTGCACCATCAAGTCACGCTCTATGATCCTCTACAATGGTTGATCCAGTATTTGAAAACACCAGAGGCGACTTTAGCAGCGCAATTAAAGCAAACGCTGTTTATTGTAACAGGGTTCTCATCTTTTCAAGCCAAAGAGTTCCAATTACTGACCCAACTCATGACACACAGTACGTTAACTGTAGATCTTATTTTGACGAATCGTCAGCAACATACCCAGGTGCTTGATTTATTCTATGATGCTGCTAGAACGTATACTCAGATTGCGACTTGGATGAACCAACACCAGCTGACGATCTTGCCTGATCATGTGATCGATACGCCGCTTGCGACAACACCGCGTAGCAAAGGACGCTTGGCACTGTCTGAATTTTGGGAGAGTACCCAGCAGATGCAAGGTGTAACGATCGATTCGGTAATGAGTGAATATGCAACGATTTGGCAAGTCGAAACACCAGAAGAAGAAGTCCGTCAAATCGGTCTAGAAATCAAGCGTTTGGTCAGTCGAGAACATAAACATCAGCTCCCGTTGACCTATAAAGATATTCAATTGTCTACGTTAGATCTAGCACTTTATGTTCCTTATATCGAACCGATTTTTAGTGAATTGGATATTCCATTTTATATCGATCAAGAAAAGTTAATTCGTCAGCATCCAATTGTTCAATTTTTAGCAACGTGGTTTGATTTAGATCGTTATTATTATCGCGAAACCGATATTTTTAATCTTTTAAAATCAGAACTGTTTATCCCAACAGACTATGATAAACCAATCGCTTCTTTTCGCGAATTGGTGGATCAAACAGAAAACATTAGTTTGGCTCATCATCTAAGCGGTACGTTATGGATCAGTAAAACGGACTGGGAGATCTACGCTTATGATCCTATCTTAGGACAACCGATCAGAGATGAAGCCTTAACGTTGAAGACAAATCAGTTGCGTCGCGCCTTTTACACACAATTGTATCAACCGTTAAGCAAATTAAAAAAAGCCCGTACGATGAAAGAAGCAATCACGTTGTTTTATCAGTTTTTATTGGAGCAACAAATTGATCAACAACTCATCCAGTGGCGCAATCAAGCAGTTTTACGTGGTCAATTAGATGAAGCGCGTAACCATGAACAAACATGGCAACATTTAATGGATATTCTAGATGAATTTGTGAATATCTATGACGAGGAAGCATTTGACTGGGAAGGATTTACTGTATTATTGATGAGCAGTTTAGAAAATTTGAGCTTCGGTAAAATTCCGACTTCACTAGATCAAGTGCAAATCAATCGTTTGGATTTAGCGCGTCCAAATCAAAGTAAAGTGACCTTTGCTTTAGGGTTAACAGAAACTGCTTTTCCACGTAAAGTCGAAAATCATACGTTATTAGATGTCACAGAACGCGAATGGTTAAATGAACAATTAGGTGAATTAGGCTATATTTATGACCGGGCAAAAGAAACACGTCAAAAAGAACCATACGTGGCCTATAGTTTATTTTTATCGAGTACGCAATTGTTGTATTTGACGTATCCAGCGACTTCTGAAACCGATCATACCTTGCAACCTTCACCATATCTCGCACGCTTTTTATCAAGTATGCCACAGCTACTCGTGAAAAAAGGATTGCTCACGTTGACTGCGGATCCTTTAGATTATGTCGGGTCATATCGAGGGGCGATCAGACAGATCAATCAGCTAACAAGGCAAGCGAAACAAGACGAACGTTCGCTACCGACTGCTTGGTCCCAACTACAGCGTAAAGTTAGACAAAGCAAATGGAATACATTGGCGCAACGCGTGTTTTTAAGTCAAGATGATCAGAACGTACCTGTTGCTCTAACGCAAGAACAAGCCCAACGATTATATGGGCGTGAAATGTATAGTTCGGTTTCACGTCTTGAAACCTTCCACGAATGTGAATATCGTTACTTTATGCAATATGGGCTACAGTTGAAAGAACGCGATATCTATGGGATTACACCTGCTGTTACCGGTGAATTTTTCCACGATGCACTTGATCGCTTTTTAAGTATTTTGATCAAAGAAAATATTAGTTTATCGAGTTTAACACCAGAAACTAGACGAGAATTCATGCAACAAGTCTTAAAAGAAATTTTTGGCGAAACACGCTATCAACTACTTAGTCGTTCGGCTCGGATGGACTTTTTGTTCCAACAATTAGGCAAAACGATCAACCGGGTCAGTTGGGCATTACACGAACAAAGCCAAAAAACCAAATTATCTCCAGTTCAAACAGAAGTATTATTTGGTCAAGTAGCGGCGAAAAAAGGAATCAAGGGATTAGAACTTGATTTAGCTAGCGGAGGTAAGCTGTACGTCAGAGGAAAAATCGATCGCATCGACCAAGTCGATGTCGACCAAAAAACGTATCTTTCTGTTGTCGACTACAAATCTAGTAAAAAAGAATTTGATCCGACTGAAGTTTACTATGGGCTAGCCATGCAACTGGTGACGTATTTAGATGTCGTCTTGCAAGATGCGGCACAGTTAGTAGGTAAGCGTGAAGTACAGCCAGCTGGGGCGTACTATGTAAAAATGCAAGATCCTTTGATAAGTGGAAGTACAGCGGAAGAAAAACGCGAAAGTGAACGGTTGAAGGCGTATAAATATTCTGGACTCTTTATTCAAGATCAGGCTTTATTTGCCGCTTACGACACAAGTTTGGTTAAAAGTCAGCATTCTGAAGTATTTCCCATTCGCAAAGACAAACATGATGACTACACTATGATTGCTCAAAGTAAAGACCGCTTTTATACGCCAAACGAAGTTGAGACATTAAGAGCGTATAATCGAGAAAAAATGCGTCATAGCGCCGATCGTTTGCAAAGTGGTGAGATTGCGTTAAATCCTAGTCTACGAGTGGAAAAACAAGCTAGAGCGTGTGAACATTGCCCATTTCGTAGTGTTTGCAAATTCGATGCGATGTTGCCAGAAAACCACTACCAAAAAATTGAAACCATACCAAAACAAGAAATATTGAAAAAAATGGAGGGTATTATTCATGAGTAAGATCCCCAATAAGCCAGAGGGTGCAATGTATACGGATCAACAATGGCAAGCGATCTTTGAGACGGGCCATCATGTATTGGTCTCGGCTTCTGCTGGTTCAGGAAAAACACGTATTTTAGTCCAACGCGTGATTGAGAAGATTAAACAAGGACATGCGATCGATGAATTGTTGATCGTGACCTTTACCGAAGCTGCTGCAAGAGAGATGAAGCAGCGGATCGAAGTTGCGCTAAAAGAATTGCTCCACACAGCAAGTGCTCAAGAACGTCAGTGGTTTTTAAAGCAGATCCAGTTGTTGCCGACAGCGATGATTTCAACGTTGCACGCATTTTGCTTACGTGTTATCCGTAAATATTATTACGTCCTGGATTTAGAACCTGGTTTTCGTTTGTTAACTGATGAAACGGAGCGCCTTCTTTTAAAAGAAGAAGTAATGGAAACGTTGATCGAAGAAGCTTACGAAGCAAAAACCCCAGAATTTTATGCCTTTGTCGAGAATTTTATGAGCGATCGATCGGATCAAATGCTAGGAGAATTATTGCTACAGTTGTACGAATTTTCTAGGGCCAATCCAGATCCTGTGGCTTGGTTAGATGCATTGCCAGACGCTTATAAAGTAGAAGAAGATATCACGAAAACGCCACTGTATCAAACGTGTATTAAAGTACAGATTGCAGAAAAATTAGGTGAAGCAAAACAACAGTTGCTCAAAGCGTATGCTTATGGTCAACAGTTAGACAAATTAGCACTTCTTTTGGAAACGGAACAACAACAAATTGCACGCTTGCTTGCGTATTTAGAACAAGATCAAATCGATCTACTCTATGAAGCGTTAACCAGTATTTCGTTTGATCGTTTTCCAAGTTATCGCAAGGCAGAAGACAAAGAGAGCGCACAATTGGTCAAACCTTTACGAGAACTCGCCAAGCAATTGGTACAAGAAGCAAGTGTCTTGCTACCTTATCCGCCTGAACAAATGCGTACGATTTTGGCGGCATCACAACCGATCGTAAAAGAAGCGGTACGCTTGGTCCATGAATTTATGGCACGCTATCAAAAAAGTAAACAACAAAAAAATATATTGGATTTCAACGATTTAGAACACTTAACACTGGCGATTTTACAAGTGAAAACGCCAGAATTAGATGTTCAAGCAGCATATCGTGACAGCATTCATGAAGTGTTGGTGGATGAATATCAAGATATCAATCGCTTGCAACAAGCAATCTTAGAGAGTGTGGCGACCCATCAACCAGGGAACCTTTTTATGGTAGGCGACGTCAAACAGTCGATTTACGCTTTTCGTTTAGCCGATCCAACATTATTTATTGAAAAATACGCTGCCTTTAAAGCGCATCAGATGGGGGAGAAAATCGATTTAAAGGAAAATTTCCGTTCACGTCAAGAAGTATTGGCGTTTACCAATTTGATCTTCGAACAATTGATGGACCAACGCGTGGGGCAAATCGACTATCAAGATGAAGCGCGTTTAGTGAGTGGAGCGACATATTATCCTGAAGGGAGTAACCAACAGCTCGTACCTGAATTATTGATTTATGAAAAGCAGACCACAGCAAAAGAAACGGTGATCAGCACGAAAACAGAAGGCGAGATTCATCTCGTGGCGCAAAAAATACGAGACTTGATCGAACAACGCTATCCGATCTTTGACCGTAAAACGGCCACATTGCGTCCACTTTCTTATCAAGATATCGTGTTACTGACGCCGACACGTAGTGCACATTTGACGATGATCGATATTTTTCAAGAATACCAGTTACCGCTTGCGATCAAAGATGCACAAAACTATTTCCAAGCAACCGAGATAAAAGTGATGTTAAGTTTGTTGCAGATCATCGACAATCCACTGCAAGATATCCCGCTAGTCAGCGTCTTGCGTTCGCCTATTGTCGGATTAAATGAATCGGAACTAGCAGATATTCGTTTAGAACATCCCGATTCGACCTTTTATCAAGCGGTAGTGTGCTATCCAGAAGAGCATGTGCTATTAAAACCGAAGCTGACGCGTTTTTTAGATCAATTGAACGCATGGCGCGAACTGGCAAAACGGCAACCGATCGCAACGGTCTTACAAGATATCTATGCTAAAACAGCATATCCAGATTATGTTTTAGGACTGCCTTCAGGTGAACAACGCTATGCCAACTTAATGGCCTTGGTCAATCGAGCGCAACGCTATGAAGAAACGAGTTTCCGAGGGCTCTATCCATTTATTCGGTTCATTGAGAAAATGCGTGAGAAAAACAAAGACCTGTCTCAGCCAGTCGCAAAAGTCCAAGAAGAATCGATCCAAGTGATGACGATCCATGCAAGTAAAGGATTAGAATTTCCAGTAGTTTTTGTGATGGATATGACCAAAGAAGTCAATACGCAAGATCTAGTAAAACCTTATTTGATGGACGAACACTTTGGCCTGGGCGTCAAGTGGATCGACGAGACACGTACGAGTTTTACGAGTTTGCCTTATCTGGCTATCCAACAAATCAAACTCGTTAAATTGTTATCAGAAGAAATGCGTAAATTATATGTTGCCTTGACGCGTGCAGAGCAAAAACTCTTTTTGGTGGGTTCGTATAAAACACAAGAAGAAGCGTTAGGTAAATGGTCAAAAGCATTGTCTCAAACAGAACAATTTTTAGATCCGCAACTGCGTCTATCGACTAAAGCGTCTTTGATGGACTGGATCGGAATGACATTAGTTCGACATCCTTTATTCGAACCTTTTTTAGACGAACTTCGTTTAAGAGGGAAGAAAATCAGCCATGATGGGCGATTTTCTTTTGCGTTTGTTGACAATGAAACACTGAATACACGTTATCAAGAAATGAAGGCTCAGTTAGCGCACGCACCACAACAGATCTTCACAACAACTGAATTTGGTGCATTATCAGATACGCTAGTGAAACGCCTCAATTATGTCTATCCCTATGAAAAAGCAACGAAGACATCTAGTTATCAGTCGGTATCAGAAATCAAGCGGCTATATAATGATCCAGACGAACAAGAATTGCAACTGTTAGATTGGAATGCACCGCAAGAAAAGGCCTATCGCCAAGTCGATACGTTTAGTCAACCAAAATTTTTAGCAAAAAAGGAAGTCAAAGCGACCGTTGTAGGACAAGCGACACATTATTTATTGCAGCAAGTTGATTTGACTAAAAAGCCCACTAAAGCTTCTTTAGAACAACAAAAGACAGCATTACTGGCAACGAAACAGTTTCCTAGTGAGATGGTGGCAGCCATTAATATCGATCATTTAGTATGGTTTTTTGATACACCATTAGGACAAGAATTGTTACAACAGCCACAACGAGTCTTTCGAGAACAACCTTTTTCGATGCTAAAAGCAGCAGCAGACATTTATCAAGATTTTGATGATCCGCATTCAGAATTGTTGATTCATGGCATTATCGATGGGTATATCGAATACGATGAATCGATTGTATTATATGATTTTAAAACCGACCACATTCGCTCAGGACAAACCGCGATGCAACTAGCTGAACGTTACCGAGGGCAATTGCGTCTATATAAACAAGCCTTGGAGCAGTCTTTAGGAAAAGAAGTAACCAAAACGTATTTGGTCTTGCTTTCTGAGCAAAACGTGCTATCCTTATGACGGACCAAAAGGATCAAGCGGCATTTCTTACAAATTGTAAGAGATATGGTAGACTATAGTCAAAGAGGTGAGACGAAATGGAAACAAAAAAAGTGAATTATACTCTTTGTCCAAGATTTGAAAAAGCCTTCTCGATTCTAGGGAAAAAATGGAACGGCTTGATTATTGACGTGTTATTAGAAGAGCATGGCCAACGTTTTGTGGAATTGTCAAAAACGATCCCGATGTTAAGTGATCGCGTGTTGGCGGAACGATTGAAAGAATTGGAAGAAGAACAAATCGTTCAAAAAAATGATCATTTGTATTCGTTGACCGAAAAAGGGATTGCATTGCATGAAAGTTTTGCTTCAGTTAAACGATGGAGCGAAGAATGGTGTACAATTGACGAAGCCTAGTTGCTTTTTTCACTCATTTTTAGTACACTGTCAGTAATTGGATAAAGAAAAAACGTTGACGGAAACGAGTAGTTTTGTCCCAGCTGAAAAGGGAGATTTGCCATAGACTGTAAGCAAATCCAGCATGGAAAAATGAAGTTCACTTCCTAGTTTGCATTTGAGAAAATGCCGGTAGACTATTATCGTTAATGAATAAAGAGCGTGAGACGTATCTCACGAATTAGGATGGTATCGCGAGCCTTCGTTCCTTTATAGGGACGAAGGCTTTTTTTATTTGATTGAAAGAGTACTAGAGGAGGAAAATTCCATGTCGTTACAAGAAAAATTGGAAACATTACAAGTGGAAACACTTGCTAAAATCAAAGAAATCACAGACTTAAAAACATTGAATCAAATTCGTGTTGAAATTTTAGGTAAAAAAGGCCCGATCACAGAAGTCTTGCGTGGAATGAAAGATCTATCTGCTGAAGAACGCCCTAAAGTAGGAAGTTTTGCTAACGAGATTAGAGATACGATCTCAAGTCATTTAGAAGCACGTAAAGATGCATTAGAAGCGCAAGCGTTGACCGAAGCGTTGGCCAAAGAAACACTTGACGTGACGTTGCCTGGGACACAAATTAAACGAGGAACACGTCATATCTTGACACAGATCATGGAAGAAATCGAAGATATTTTTATTGGTATGGGGTATCAAGTGATCGAAGGTTATGAAGTCGAACAAGACGAGTACAATTTCGAACGGATGAATTTACCTAAAGATCATCCAGCACGTGATATGCAAGATACCTTTTATTTAACAGAAGAATTGTTATTACGCACACATACCTCACCTGTTCAAGCGCGAACAATGGAAACGCACGATTTTACAAAAGGTCCATTACGAATGATCTCACCTGGGAAAGTATTTCGTCGTGATACCGACGATGCAACACATAGCCATCAGTTCCATCAAATCGAAGGATTGGTTATCGATAAGCATGTAACCATGGGCGATCTAAAAGGAACATTGGAAGTCTTGATGAAGCAAATGTTTGGTGAAGAGCGAAGCATTCGCTTACGTCCAAGTTATTTCCCGTTTACTGAACCGTCTGTTGAAGTAGATGTGAGTTGTTTCAAATGTGGTGGTGCTGGTTGTAATGTCTGCAAGCACACTGGTTGGATCGAAATCTTAGGTGCTGGGATGGTCCATCCAAATGTATTAGAAATGTCTGGGATCGATTCTACGACCTATAGTGGATTTGCTTTTGGTTTAGGACCAGATCGTATCGCGATGTTGCGTTATGGCGTCAATGATATTCGGAATTTTTATTTAAATGATCAACGCTTTTTAGCGCAGTTCAAGGGGGAATAATCGATGTTAGTATCTTATAAATGGTTGAATGAATACGTTGATTTAACCAACGTTACACCTAAAGAATTAGCAGATAAAATGTCTGTTACCGGAATCGAAGTTGAAGGAATCACTGTCTTAGAAGAAGGATTGAAAAAAATCGTCGTGGGACACGTAGTCGAGTGTATCGATCATCCAGATTCTGATCACTTGCATATTTGCCAAGTCGATATTGGTGAAGAGGAAGTATCCCAAATCGTTTGTGGTGCACCAAATGTCAAAGCTGGAATCAATGTGATCGTGGCATTGCCAGGAGCACGTATCGTGGATAATGTAAAAATCAAAAAAAGTAAAATGCGTGGAGAAGTTTCAAATGGAATGATTTGTTCATTAGAAGAAATCGGGTATTCAGATAGTGTGATCCCTAAAGCTTACGCAGAAGGAATTTATTATTTACCAGAAGAAGCCAAAGCCGGAGATTCGGTATTTCCTTATTTAGAAATGGACGATGCGTTGATTGAACTATCGATTACGCCAAACCGTGCAGATGCATTAAGTATGCGTGGTGTCGCTTATGAAGTCGGGGCGATCTACAATCAAAAACCTGTCTTTCCTAAGGTAGAACTAACAGAAAATGCAAAACCAGCTAGCGAAGTATTGACAGTCGATGTTCAAGAAAATACATTGGCGAAAGCTTATCAAGTCCGGATTATTGAAGGCGTGACGATCGCGCCAAGTCCAGAGTGGTTGCAAGTTCGTTTGATGAACGAAGGTATTCGCCCAATTAATAATGTCGTGGATATCACGAATTATATTCTATTAGAATACGGACAACCTTTACATGCGTTTGATGCAGCTAAAATCGGATCTGAACAATTGGTGATCCGCCGTGCGCATGAAAAAGAAACGCTTGTGACATTAGATGGCGAAGAACGGCAATTGACGAGTGAAAATCTACTTGTTACAAATGGAAACACGCCACTTGCCTTAGCTGGTGTTATGGGCGGATTGGATTCTGAAATCACAGATCAGACCACGGCTGTAGTATTAGAAGCGGCTATTTTTGATCCAATCAATATCCGTCGTACATCGAAGCAATTCAATCTACGTAGTGAGTCTTCAGCGCGTTTTGAAAAAGGAATCAATCATGCGACAATCGATGAAGCATGTGATAAAGCTGCAATGATGATCGCGCAATTAGCTGGCGGTGAGATTTTAGCAGGTAAAGCGATTGGAGCCACACTTGACGTTACAGATACAAAAATTGAAATTTCACTTGAACGTATCAATCATTATTTAGGAACGACGCTTATGCTTGAAGAAGTTGCGAAAATTTTTGCGGCACTAGACTTTGGGTGTACGACGACAGAAGAAACATTTGTTGTTAGTGTTCCGCCACGTCGTTGGGACATTACGATTGAAGCAGACTTGATTGAAGAAGTCGCACGTATCTATGGGTATGATCGTTTACCATCAACATTACCAAGTGGTGAAACAGTTATGGGAAGTTTGAGTGGAAAACAACGATTCACGCGTCGTTTACGCCAAGTATTAGAAGGATTTGGTTTGACGGAAAATATCAGTTATGCGCTATCGACACCTGAAAAAGTCCAACAATTTATGTATCAAACAAGTGCCATCACAAAATTAGATTGGCCAATGACAGAAGACCGTTCGGCGTTACGCATGAATTTGATCTCTGGTTTATTGGATAATGTTGCTTACAATACAGCACGTAAAAATACGGATCTTGCGATTTATGAAATTGGACGCGTATTTTATCAAAATGGACACACTACATTACCACTCGAAGAGACACATGTTGCCTTTGCATTGACTGGAAACTGGATTGAAAAAGATTGGCAAACTAAAGCAGATCCAGTCGATTTTTACAGAGCAAAAGGCATATTCGATGGACTATTAGCGCAATTAAACTTAAGTGGTGTAACATTGGAACAAACCGATACGCTCGCACAGTTACATCCAGGGCGAACAGCGTTGATCAAAGTAGACGATCAAGTGATCGGATTTATCGGTCAAGTCCATCCAACAATTGCCAAACAATATGGAATCTCTGAGACCTATGTATTAGAATTATCGGTAGATGTTTTGAGTACGTTACCGACGACGACTGTTTATCAAGTCGTAACCAAATTTCCAACTGTCAGTCGTGATGTGGCATTTGTTGTCGATGAAGCTGTTGCCCATACGACGATTGTAAGTACGATTACAGCGGTTGCAGGACGCTTCTTGAAATCGATTCGTTTATTTGATGTCTATCAAGGAGAATCGATCGAAAACGGCTCAAAATCAATGGCGTATAGTTTGCTATTTGAAAATCCTGAAGCTACATTGACGGATGAAGAAATTACTAAAGCAATGGAAAAAGTGGAACGTGCGTTGACAGAAACCTTACACGCAACCATTCGCTAAATCTAAACAAAGGGTGTGACGAAATTTTGTCACACCCTTTAAAAATGCAAAACGATACTCCAAGAGCAGAAGAAATAAGCCAAAGCATGCCGATTATCGGCATGCTTTGGCTTATTTTGTGATTGCTGTCATTGTTGTTTAGAAATATTGGATGCCCATCGCACGTTTGACTTCATCTAAAGTATTTGCAGCCACTTTTTGTGCTTCTTGACTCCCATTTTTTAGGATATTCATCACATATTCAGGATCTTTTGCAAGTTCTTCACGGCGCGTACGAATCGGAGCCAATACGTCTTCTAACACGTCGATCAAGTAGCGTTTGATCTTCACATCACCTAAACCACCTTGGCGATACTGTGCTTTTAATTCCTCGATATGTGCATGATCCGTTCCAAAAACATCCAGATAAGTGAAAACCATATTGCCTTCGACTTGGCCAGGATCTTCGACGTGGATATGATTTGGATCAGTATACATACTCATCACTTTCTTTTTCAAGATATCGCTTGGATCAGCTAAATAGATACCGTTATTCAGTGATTTACTCATTTTACCATTGCCATCGATACCAGGAAGGCGCCCCATTCCTTTAGGTGGTAGTACAGCTTTTGGTTCAACTAGTACGGGTTTGTAGATCGAGTTGAAACTATGCACGATTTCTTGAGTTTGTTCGATCATTGGTTTTTGATCTTCACCTACAGGGACTAAGTTCGCTTTGAAGGCTGTAATGTCTGCAGCTTGAGAAATTGGGTAGATAAAGAAGCCAGTTGGGACACCTTCGCCGAATTGTTTTTGTTCGATTTCCGTTTTTACAGTCGGGTTACGACGTAAGCGATTGACGCTCACTAGATTCGCATAATAAATCGTCAGTTCTGCTAATTCGGGTATTTGAGATTGTAAAAATAACGTTGATTTCGTTGGATCAAGTCCGACTGAAAGGTAGTCTAAAGCGACTTGCAAAACATTTGCAGAGACTTTTTCAGGAGTTTTGGCGTTATCTGTTAATGCTTGGATATCCGCTACCATAATAAATAATTGGTTCATTGGATCAGCTTGCATCTCGACTCTTTTTTTCAACGAGCCGACATAGTGCCCTAAATGCAATTGACCGGTAGGACGATCTCCAGTTAGGATTGTGTTCATGTCGTTCACCTTTTCTATAATGATTTCTTTCATCTTACCTTTTTTTTTCAGGGAATACAACAACTCTGAGAGACAAAGTCACAATTGACCAAAATGATAGAATAATCCACAATCTCATGTTATATTATATGACAAATAACTAGAAAAAGATTTACAAAACCTAAAAACTACGGTTATAATATTAAAATAATATTAAAAAAAGATTGCATTTCAGGGGGATTTCAGATGATTGAATTTAAAAACGTCGAAAAATATTACGGAAAATTTCATGCGTTAAAAAATATTAATTTACATTTTGAAAAAGGCGAAGTTGTGGTGGTCATTGGGCCATCTGGATCTGGTAAAAGTACGATGTTACGCACAATCAATGGATTAGAGAGTATCAGCTCAGGTGAATTGTTGATTGATGGAGTGAATATTCGCAGTAAGGAAAGTAAATTAAGCGAAATCCGTAAGAACGTAGGGATGGTGTTCCAACACTTCAATTTATACCCAAATAAAACGGTGCTAGAAAACATCACATTGGCGCCGATGAAAGTTTTAAAGCAAACAGAAGAACAAGCCAATGATACGGCTGAGAAATTATTGAAACGCGTTGGCATGTGGGATAAAAAAGATTCCTATCCATCGATGTTATCTGGAGGACAACAACAACGGATCGCCATTGCTAGAGGACTGGCAATGAAGCCAGAAGTGCTCTTGTTTGATGAACCCACTTCAGCACTTGATCCTGAAATGATCGGGGACGTTTTAGATGTGATGAAAAAATTAGCGAATGAAGGCATGTCGATGATCGTTGTGACCCACGAAATGGGATTTGCCCGTGAAGTAGCAGACCGTGTCGTGTTCATGGCCGATGGTGAAGTATTAGAAGATAGTCGTGATGTCATCGAATTTTTCGAACATCCTAAAGAAGAACGAGCACGACAATTTATCAGTAAAGTAATCAATCACTAGGAGGAACGTAGATGAAGCTGACAAAAAAGATGTTGATTCCGTTGTTGCTCTTATTCCTAGTAGGACTAGGTGGTTGTAAAGCAGCAAGTGTGTCATCTAAAAATGTATTGGAACAAGTGAAAACTAATGACCGGATCGTTTGGGGCGTCAAAAACGATACGCGGTTATTCGGATTGATGGATGTGGCTTCAAGAGAGGTCAAAGGATTTGATATCGATATCGCAAAAGCGTTGACAGAAAAAATTTTAGGTCGTGACGGTCGAGCAGATTTTGTCGAGGTTACTTCTAAGACACGTATCCCTTTATTAAAAAATGGGAACATCGATGCGATTATTGCCACAATGACCATTACCGAAGAACGAAAAAAACAAGTCGATTTCTCAAATGTGTATTTTGATGCCGGACAAGCTCTTTTAGTGAAAAAAGGAAGTCCGATCAAGAGTGTTAAAGATTTAAATGCAAATACGACTGTCTTGGTCGTAAAAGGATCAACTTCTGCGGTAAATATTCGTAAAGAAGCGCCTGATGCAAAGATTTTAGAAATGGAAAACTACGCGGAAGCATTTACGGCCCTACAAGCCGGTCAAGGACAAGCGGTTTCAACAGATAATGCGATCTTATTAGGGATGGCAAGTGAAAATCCTGATTATGAATTAGCTGGAGGTACGTTTACCAATGAACCATACGGGATTGCCATCAATAAAGGACAAACCGAATTTGTCGATGCGATCAATCAAGCGTTAAAAGAAATCCATGAAGATGGTACGTATGACAAAATCTATGACAAATGGTTTCCAGACGACCAAAGCGGGAAAGCAGAATAAGGAGGAAAACGCATGATCCAACTGTTTCAACAAAATAGCCAATTATTTTTTGATGGCTTTAAATATACGATTTTAGCGAGTTTGATCGCCTTGATCGCCAGTTTGATTATCGGAACATTGATGGCGATTTTTCAACTATCCGAAAATAAATGGATCAAAGGAATTGCACGGGCATACGTCGAGTTTTTTAGAAACATTCCATTATTGATCATCGTGATGTTTTTTTACGTTGTGATCCCACTGTATTTTTTACCGATTACCGGATTTCAAGCTGGAACGATCGGTTTGACCATTTATACTTCAGC
The DNA here is from genome assembly GCF_913775425.1 of uncultured Enterococcus sp. GTDB lineage: Bacteria > Bacillota > Bacilli > Lactobacillales > Enterococcaceae > Enterococcus_G. Next base: position 18,247 of record NZ_CAJYIS010000059.1, on the reverse strand, counting down.
ATTTATCGCAGAAACTGTGCGAGCTGGGATTCAAACGGTTCCTAAAGGTCAAATGGAAGCGGGACTTTCTTCAGGATTGACATATAGCCAAACGATGCGCTATATCATTTTACCGCAAGCTTTTAAAATCGTTATCCCACCACTGGGCGGTCAATTTATCAATTTAATCAAAAACTCTTCGATCTTAGCCATGGTTGCCGGTCTAGATATTATGTATCAAGGAGATCTGATTGCAAGTACTACATTTAATACCTTTGATACATATATTATCGTTGGGATCTTTTACTTGATTTTAACGTTACCATTATCGTACTGGATGAGTTATTTAGAGAAAAAATGGGCAGTTCGTTCATAGAAAGGGGCAAAGGATATGAGTTTTTTTGATGCATTTTCATGGGTAAATATTCGTTTTTTACTTGATGGATTATGGGTAACAATCGAAGTTTCGGTATTGTCGATTGTGTTTAGTTTTATTTTTGGGGCACTTTTAGGGACATTGCGTTTTTCTAGCGTTCCGTTTTTATCACGGATTGTTGGTGTCATCGTGGATGTGATTCGTAATTTACCTTTATTATTGATTATTTTCTTTACGTATTTTGCCTTACCACAAATCGGGATTCGCTTTGATATCTTTTGGTCAGCTGTCATTGCGTTGACGATCTTTGAGTCGGCAATGCTGTCAGAGATTTTTAGAGCAGGATTGAACGCTGTACCAAAAGGGCAAATGGAAGCCGGATTGTCAACGGGATTAAGCTATATTGAAGTGATGCGTTCGATCGTCATTCCGCAAGCATTTCGCTCGATGATTCCAGCGATTGTCAGTCAATTGATCTCGCTAGTTAAAGACACGTCACTAGCGATCATCATCGCCTTACCCGAATTTACGCACAATGCTAAAATCATTTATGGACAAAATTCAAATTATGTGATTCCGATGTACGTAGCCTTAACTTTAGGTTACTTTATGATTTGTTATCTATTGTCGTTATTGTCACGCTATTTAGAAACCAAAAAATATTCTTATCAACAATAATTTCAAAAGAGATAGTGCCCAAGGGTAGCTATCTTTTTTTGTTTAGGATAAAATAACGATAGATTATACAATCAATTGAGGGATGAAGATGACAAATGAACAACCTATTGGGTTCATCGATTCTGGTGTTGGCGGATTAACGGTCGTCAAAGAAGCGATGAAGCAATTACCAAATGAACATATTCTCTATTTAGGTGATACAGCACGGTGTCCGTATGGGCCGAGACCTGCAGAACAAGTCATCGAATATACGTTTGAGATGGCTAATTTTTTGATGGAACAAAATATCAAAATGCTCGTTATTGCATGTAATACGGCAACAGCTGTCGCATTAGATGCCATTCGAAATGCGCTACCGATCCCGGTTGTCGGTGTGATCTTGCCGGGTGCTAGAGCAGCGGTCAAAGCAACAAAAAACCAACAAATCGGCATTATCGGAACGATCGGGACTGTAAAAAGTCAATCTTATTTGCATGCGTTAAAAGCCAAACAACAAGAGATTCAGGTCACAAGTCTGGCTTGTCCTAAATTTGTCCCGATCGTTGAGAGCAATCAACTGCAAACAGCAGTGGCCAAAAAAATCGTAGCACAAACACTACAACCGTTGCTAAATAAACGATTGGATACTTTAGTATTAGGCTGTACGCATTACCCGTTACTACGACCTTTGATTCAAAACGTCATGGGAGACAGTGTGACGTTGATTGATTCTGGAGCAGAAACGGTGAGCGAAGTCAGCGTATTATTAGATTATTTTCAACTTGCTAATCCCAATCCATTAAAGAAACGTGCTATTTTTTATACAACAGGATCGACTGCGTTGTTTGATGCGATCGCCACCCAGTGGTTACCGATCAATCGCGCTCAGTCGCAAAAAATCCATTTAGGAGGGACTACTCATGAGATATAATGGACGTTATGCTCTTGATCATCGAGACGTGTCATGGACAACTCAAGCTAAAAAATATCCGTTTGCTACGATTAGTTATCAACAAGGTGAAACGAAACTAGAGGTCTCTTTGGTTGAATGTGAAACATTAGCAGTACCGGTCATCTATTTTCCAGAAGATGCTACAAATGATCAAATCAAACGCGCAAAACTGATGGATACCTTACCCAATACACTTCATTGCTTGCTAAAAAAAGTCATTGTTGGCAAACAATCATTCGGATTTAAGGTAGTCGTAACGATTCAACAAGCAGACGGTAGCGTCACTGCAGCTGTTATCAATGCGCTTTACCTCGTGTTAACACAAGCTATAGCGAAGCAACAGATGACAAAGAAACACGCTTTTGCATTGATTGATGATTTTGCAGCGGTGACATTAGCAAAACAAGAAGAAATGTTGGTTGATCCAGACGCAATCGAAGAGTCTAAAGCAGAATTTTTACTGGTTATGGTAATGTGTAAAGACGGTCGTTTTATTGATTGGTACAATGATTCGCCTGAAGTTTTTGACATCGAACGGATCAATGAAAGTTTTATTTTAGGTCAGCGCGCAGCAGAATCGTTGCTTGCTGAACTGATGACAACAACACAAGTAGCGATGCCTCTTGAAGAAAAAACGATCATGATTGCTACAAACAACCAAGGAAAAGCGAAAGAGTTCGCCTCTTTATTTGCAAAAGCCGGGTATCAGATCAAAACATTAGCTGACTACAAAGAGTTACCTGAAGTAGAAGAAACAGGGCAGACATTTGCGGAAAATGCCTGTTTGAAAGCAGAAACGATTGCACAACAATTGAATATTCCCGTACTAGCGGATGATTCAGGGTTAAAAGTCGATGCATTAAACGGATTGCCAGGGGTCTATTCTGCACGTTTTGCAGGGTTGCAAAAAAGTGATGCAGCAAATAATGCAAAATTATTGCATGAATTAACAGACGTAGCTGATGAACAACGTACTGCACAATTTCATTGTACATTAGCTTTTGCAGCACCAGAACGTGAAACTCTTGTCGTGTCGGCTGAATGGCCAGGTCGTATTGGGCGTATTCCAAGAGGAGAGAACGGTTTTGGTTATGATCCGTTATTTGTCGTACCAAAACTCAATAAAACGGCGGCCGAATTGACAGGAGCTGAGAAAAATACGATCAGTCATCGTGGGCAAGCGATGACAAAATTAGCTGCAATTTGGCAAGGATGGTTGGAAGGAGAAACGAAATGAAATATTTAGTAGTCAGTGACAATCATGGCGATCGAGAGATTTTAGAAACGATCGCGACAACGTTTGCCGATCAAGTGGACGTGTTATTGCATTGTGGAGATTCAGAATTACCTGGTAATGATCCGTTATGGGAAACATTCCAAGTAGTGGGCGGAAACTGTGATTTTGATCCGCTTTTTGAAGACTATCGAATCATTACAACAACACAAGATACGATTTTAATCACGCATGGTCATCGCTATCAAGTCAATCATTCGATGACTTCACTAGGCTTGCTTGCACAACAAGTCAATGCAACGATCGTTGTATTTGGGCACACGCACCGTCTAGGCTGTGAACAATTAGGTGAGCGCTTATTTTTGAATCCAGGGAGTATCAGCCAACCGCGAGGATTGCCGTATAAAAGTTTTGCGATTATCGACAGTACACCCACACGTGATCGTGTTACGTACTATGATCGTACGATGCAACCGATCGAAGGCTTACACTTTGAATTTGTAAAACATAAGAATCCTTAACAAGACTATCGTTTTATAAATAACTGTACTACACTAAAGAAAACAACGAAATATGGGAGGTTATCACTTGATAGGCGCGAAAACAGAGCAGTTACTTTTGGAGAATCAAGACAATTTAGTGATTCCTGCCGAAAATGTCGCCACTGTGCTCTATACACATGGTTTAGAACATGCATTATTAGTACTATCAAAAGTAGGATACAATCAGATTCCGGTTTTAGATCATGAAGACCGTTTTATTGGAGTTATTGGCTTATCTGATGTTGTCAATAAAATGATGGGGCTGACTGGACTAGATGTCAGTGCCTTAGAAAATTTAACTGTCGCGGATGTGATGGAAGTCAATATTCCATGCATCACACATAATGATGTTGAAGAAATCTTGCATCAATTAGTAAATCGCCCTTTTTTACCTCAAGTCGATGAAACAGGTGTGTTTACAGGGATCGTTACGCGCAAGGAAATTTTAAAATCTGTTAATCATCTCGCGCATCAGTTGGAAAGACGTTATGATTTGATTGAAAAAGTGACAGTACATTAAAAAGATACACAAAAAAGGGGGCTGACAAACAGCTGTCACACCCCCTAAATACTGAATAAGTAACGTAAAAAAAGTTTCTAAAAAAACAAGCCACACTCTTACCGAAATAGGTAAGGATGTGGCTTGTTTTAGCACTAGTCACTTCTATTGCGACTTTTTTTAAACTGTTGGTAAAATAGGTGTTGTTGGAATCGTAAAGCCAGCTTTGATTAACGCACTGACTGAAGCGTTGAGTAATTCTTCTTCGATCTGGTATTGGAAACCGTTTTTGACGTAGAGTGTACTACGTAGCGCAAACATTCCGTTTCCGAGATCAACCATCCCAAAAATAGCAGGTGGTGTGGTAATGCTGTCTTCATATTTTACTTCAATCTCATGATTGACTTTACGAATGACTGTACGAATTTGCTCTAAATCTTCAGAAGGATCGATACGTACATCTACCAATACACGCATGTTGGCACGAGAAGCGTTGCTAACCGTTGTGATATTGCGATTAGGAATAAAATGAACCGTACCATCAAATGCTTTTAGCTTCATCGTTCTAAGACCAACACCAGTTACAGTACCGTCGATATTCAAATTGGTCAATTTGATATAATCACCAACAGCGACTTGTTGTTCCATAATAATAAAAAATCCAGTAATGATATCATTCATAAATCCTTGGGCGCCTAGACCAATGGCCAACCCAATGATTCCAGCTCCAGCAAGCAGTGAACCTACAGGAACACCCAATGCGGATAGCAGCGAATAAATAAATAAAAAACCTACAGTGTATTGAATAATGTTTCCAATCAGATTAAACATTGTATTCATCCGACTGGCATTGACATTATTTTTTTTATCATAAGATTTATGAGCTCGATTTAAAATTGCAAGGGATAATTTCCAAATAATTAAAAATAAAATAATAAGAAAAATGACCATAATCGTTTTTTGGATCACCAATGCGATCAGTGCTTCCCAATCGATTGAAGCCCACCATTTTTGTAGGGCATTTAATTGTTTTGTAGTTGGTTCGATAATTGAATTCGTACTATCTGAACTAACAGTAGACGTAACGTTCAGTAAAAATGACATCAAGACAGTCCTTTCTTTTTAATCTGTTCACTATTGTAACATAAGGTCAAAAGAAAGGTCGATTAATTAAGATAAATGAACACCTTTATCCACAAAGATCGTTTCACCGATAATTCCGCTTGATAATGGACTGATTAAGAAGGCACATGTATTTCCAACTTCTTCGATCGTTACACCAACACTATCTGGTGTACGGCTTTCTGATAATTGAATCAATTTTTGGTAATCTTTTACACCAGTTACGGCTAATGTTTTGATTGCGCCAGCAGAGATTGCGTTAACACGGATTTTTTCTGGAGAAAGATCAGCCGCCATATAACGAACAGCCGCTTCTAAAGAGGCTTTAGCGATTCCCATCATGTTGTAGTTTGGTACCGCACGTTCTGAACCTAAATAAGTTAACGTTACGATTCCGCTGTTTTCTGCTAAAATTGGTTTTGCATAATGGCTGACAGCGATAAATGAATAGCTACTTACGTCTTGAGCTAATGCAAATCCATCACGAGATAAATCCAAAACGCTACCTTGTAGATCTTCTTTATTTGCATACGCAATGGCATGAACTAAACCATGGATTTCTGGTGTGTATTCTTTAATTGTTTCAAATGCTTGTTTAATGCTTTCGTCATTGGCTACGTCACATTCAACTAAAAACTCTGACCCATCTAATAATTTTTCCAATGATTTTTTCATGCGGTCGTTTTGGTACGTGTAGATCACTTCTGCACCTTGGTCACGTAGTGCTTGTGCACAACCCCATGCAATACTGCGTTTGTTTGCGACGCCCATTACGACGACTTTTTTACCTTCTAGAAAACCCATAATGTCACTCCTTAAGTGTAAATGTATAGTAATATCATAAAACATCCATGATTTCTTATTATTATCGAAAAAACTTTGATTGTCAAACTAATTTTCAATTCTCTTAATAGTTATTGAATATTTTGTTAAAATATGATACTTTGATAACCAAAGTATTTATTTATGGATTCGAAAAGAGGATGACTCATGAAAAAATTGTTGACTGAAACTGAAGTAATGGATTTGATCCCAAATCGTTACCCGATTATTTATATTGATTATGTAGATGAAATTGAATCTGGGAAAAAAATTATCGCAACAAAAAATGTAACAATCAATGAAGACTTTTTCCAAGGACATTTCCCAGGAAACCCGGTAATGCCAGGCGCATTGATTTTAGAAACACTAGCGCAAGCAGGTTCGATCTTGATTTTGAAATCAGAAGAATTTTTAGGTCGTACAGCTTATATCGGCGGTATCAATAAAGCGAAATTCCGTCGTAAAGTCGTACCAGGAGATACGATGAAATTGTCATTTGAGATCATGAAGATCAAAGGTTCAGTAGGGATTGCGGATGCAGTGGCTACTGTTGATGGTAAAGTATGTGCTCAATGTGAATTTACCTTTATCGTAGGGGAACAAAAATAAGCACACGAATTTCGTATGCTTATTGCGGCACTTATACCGCCGTTTGAGGTTGTGACAACAAGTTGTCACAACCTTTTTTTATTTGGCTTCTTGTAAAACATCGATCGACGTGATTTTTACAGGATTGACTGGTTTTGATTGTTCGCCAGTATCACTAGTTGTGACTTCTTGTTTAGCGATTTTATCGACGACATCCATACCTTCGATCACTTGGCCAAAGACCGCATATTTTCCATCAAGTTCAGGTCGTCCACCGTTTTTGTAAGCATCGATGATTTTTTGTGGATAATATTGAATCGCAAGACCATCTGATTTGTCTTCGTGGTTTTGGACGATAAAGAACTGACTACCCAAGCTATTCGGCGCGCTGCTACTAGCCATAGATAATGCACCGTTTAAATGATACAATTGATTGGAGATTTCCGCTGCAAATCCTTTACCCCAAATACTTTCTCCACCGGTACCATCACCTTTAGGATCGCCACTTTGAATCATAAAGTCTTCGATGATACGATGAAACGTCACGCCGTTGTAATAGCCTTCTTTAGCATGAGTTACAAAGTTCTCAACGGCTTTTGGTGCAATCTTTGGAAACAATTTGATTTTGATGGCTCCTTCTGTCGTATTGACTTGGACCAAATCTTCGTCGTCTTTGACGTTTGGATCAAGTTGAGGCAAGTCAAGGGAATTTAAATCCACAGACTCACTTGTTTTTTCACTACTACTTGTTGCACTAGAACTAGTTGTTGTTTTACTTGCACACGCGCTAAGGCCAATGACGGCTATAGCAAGAGACAAGAGAACACTAAGACGTTTTGTTTTCACATTGTTGACTCCTTTATATTAAGATACTGTTATCATATCAAACCATTTTGCGTTCGTAAGTAAAAAAATGAAGTTTTAAGAAAAAATATTGAGAAATAGAGTGGTTTTCACTATACTACCTATAGAAAGAGGTGGAGCATGAAGATTTTTATCCGTGTTTTTTTTGTATTGTTATTTATCATCGTGGTGGGATTGATTTTTGCAGGGAATTATTTTTATAATTATGCAGTTGTTCCATCAGAGAAAAGTTTTTTAGAATCGGATACGCCTGGAACAAAAGTAAAAAAATCAGCTGATCAAGAGTGGTTTGAACAAGCAACTGGCCGAACCGATTGGCAGTTAATCGCTGAAGATGGGTTGAAATTGCGGGCTATTTATATTCCAAGCCAAACCCCTTCAACGAAAACGGCTTTAGTGGTCCATGGGTATATGGGAAAAGCCGATACGATGGCTGCCTATGCGAAAATGTATCATGACTTGGGCTATAATGTCTTAGTTCCTGATGCAAGAGGACACGGCCAAAGTGAAGGAGATTATATTGGATTTGGCTGGCATGAACGTCGTGACATGGTTGGTTGGATCGATGACATCATTCAAAAAAATGGAACGGATGAGACCATTACGTTGTTTGGGATTAGTATGGGAGCAGCCACGGTTATGATGACTGCCGGAGAGAAATTGCCTAAAAATGTCGTGTCGATCGTAGAAGATTGTGGCTATTCCTCTGTGAATGAAGAATTGACGTATCAATTAAAGGCGTTGTTTGGTTTGCCGGCATTTCCGTTGATCCCTGTGACGAGTTTAGTGACGAAAGTGCGCGCGAATTATTTCTTTGGTGAAGCAGATGTCATCAAACAACTTGAAAAAAATCATTTACCTATGTTGTTTATCCATGGGGATGCGGATACGTTCGTTCCATTTTATATGTTAGATAAGGTCTACAATGCAACGAAAGGTCCGAAAGAAAAATGGGTCGTAAAAGGTGCAGAGCATGCAAAAAGCTATTCTGTAGATCCAAAAGCTTATCAAGAAAAGGTGGCCGCTTTTTTAGCTAAATACAATTGAGAGACAAGACAATGAGAGAATCAAAAGAGTCAAAGGAAAGTAATAGACAAACGACTAGTCAGTAGGTACAATGAAATAGACTTTTTGAAACACTAGGTTAGTATATAGAATGGAGGACAATTTTATGTCCATGTTTTTAGATCAAGTAACAATTGACGTCAAAGCTGGTAAAGGCGGCGACGGAATGGTAGCCTTTCGTCGTGAAAAATACGTTCCAGATGGCGGACCTGCCGGAGGAGATGGTGGCCGTGGAGGCGATGTCATCTTAGTCGTCGACGAAGGATTACGTACATTAATGGATTTTCGTTTTAACCGTCACTTTAAAGCCATTCCTGGAGAAAACGGAATGAGTAAAGGGATGCATGGTCGTGGCTCAGAAGATCTATACGTGAAAGTCCCTCAAGGAACAACAGTGCGGGACGCTGAGACTGGTGCATTTATTGGCGATTTAGTCGAACAAGGGCAAACTTTAGTCATCGCGAAAGGTGGTCGTGGTGGTCGTGGGAATATCCGCTTTGCCTCACCAAGAAACCCAGCACCAGAAATCGCTGAAAATGGTGAACCTGGCCAAGAACGCAAGATCGAGCTTGAATTAAAAGTGCTAGCCGATGTTGGTCTAGTAGGGTTTCCTTCAGTAGGGAAATCAACATTGCTTTCAGTCATTTCTTCAGCTAAGCCTAAAATCGGTGCCTATCATTTTACGACACTAGTACCAAATTTAGGTATGGTAACAACAAGTGAAGGCCAAAGTTTTGTGGTTGCTGACCTTCCGGGGTTGATTGAAGGAGCTTCACAAGGTGTTGGTTTAGGGACACAATTTTTGCGTCATATTGAACGAACGCGCGTCATCTTACATGTGATCGACATGAGTGGGATGGAAGGTCGCGACCCTTATGAAGATTACTTAGCGATTAATGCAGAGTTAGCTACGCATAACTTACGCTTATTGGAGCGTCCGCAATTAATTGTAGCCAATAAGATGGATATGCCAGATGCTGAGGAAAATCTGAAACTTTTCAAAGAAAAATTAGCAGCCGAACAAGAAGATGAATTCGCAGATCCAATCCCAGTCTTCCCAATTTCTGGCGTGACAAGACAAGGGATCGACGCGTTATTGAACGCTACAGCGAACTTGTTGGATGTAACAGACGAATTCTTATTATATGAAGAAGAAGTTGAAGAAGATGTAGTCGAATATGGCTTGCGTCAAGAAGGACCTGAGTTTATCATCGATCGAGAGCCTGATGCTTCTTGGACATTAAGTGGTGAAAAACTAGAAAAACTATTTGAGATGACAAACTTTGATCACGATGAAACGGTTATGCGTTTTGCGCGTCAATTACGTGCGATGGGTGTCGACGAAGCCTTACGCGCTCGTGGTGCTAAAGATGGCGATATCGTCAGAATCGGTAACTTTGAGTTTGAATTTGTAGAATAAGTTAAAATAAGAAGAAGTTCGTCTACACGATCTTCTTCTTATTTCTTTGTGTTTTCTTTATTTATTGGTAAAATAAAAGGAAATACGATAAAGGACGTGGACTAAATGGAAAAACGCGTAATTGTGGTAACATTTGATGAAAATGCTTTGGCTTATCAAGGGTTTTCAGAGGTGAAAAAATTATATGCAACCAAACGATTGAAAGTGGAACAAATGGCAGTTGTGAAACATTCTGAGACTGGTGACCATAAATTTTCAATCGAAGACTTTTTTGATCCAACAGGTTCAAGTGCAACGACTACAGGCGGGATTATCGGCATGATCGTAGGAGTACTAGTCAGTCCACTCGCGATTTTACTTGGTTGGTTTGGTGGAAGTTTGATCGGTGCAAGTAAAGATGCAAAAGAGTTATCCACAGCTAAAAACATTTTTGAACATTTGATCAATCAAATCAATGAAGGACAAACAGGATTGATTATCATTGCTGAAGAAGAAGACAATCGCCCGTTAAATGAAATCGTCATGCAAGAATTAGGTGGTTCGATCCATCGGTTTACATTTGCCGAAGTTGAAGCTGAGATTCAACATGCCAAAGAAGTCGAGGCTGAAACGAGTGAGTCAACGAAACAAAATTGGCTTGCCCGACATACAAAATAACAAAAAGAAACGAGCTAAACTATGGAATTAGAATTTTTAGGTACCGGTGCAGGGGTTCCCGCAAAGCACCGTAATGTGAGTGCGATCGCATTAAAATTATTAGATGAGCGAAATAAGGTATGGCTATTTGATTGTGGTGAAGGGACGCAAATGCAAATCTTGCGGACTACGATTCGTCCACGAAAAATAGAACATATTTTTATTACACACTTACATGGTGATCACATTTTTGGTCTACCGGGATTATTAAGTAGCCGTTCTTTTCAAGGTGGCGATGAAAAACTTACGATCTATGGACCAAAAGGGATCGAGGAATATGTACGAACGGCGTTGAAGATCTCACAATCACGTTTGTCTTATCCATTACATTTTGTGGAGATCCTAGACGAAGGAGTGATTTTTGAAGATCATCAATTTCAAGTCATTACCAAACGCTTAGATCATGGGATCGAATGTTTTGGTTATCGTGTGATTGAAAAAGATTATCCTGGAGAGTTGCAAGTCGCACAACTTCAGGCATTAGGGATTACGCCTGGTCCTCTATTTGGAAAATTAAAGCGCGGGGAAACCGTCACTTTAGAAAACGGAGAAACCTTAGACGGACGTGAGTTTGTTGGAGCAGCCAAAAAAGGACGAATCGTGACGATTTTAGGTGATACGCGTTATTGTGAGGCTGCTATTGAGTTAGCGCAACAAGCTGACGTATTGGTTCACGAAAGTACCTTTAATAAGCATGAAGCGAAAATGGCGCGTGCGTATTTTCATTCAACGACACAACAAGCCGCAACAGTGGCAACTAAAGCTCAGGTACGCAAACTTTGTTTAACGCATATCAGTGCGCGTTATTTAGCTAAAGAAGCCAAGGAATTGGAACAAGAAGCAAAAGAGCTATTTGCAACAAGTGAAGTTGTTAAAGATTTTGACCGTATTGAGATCCCATTTCAAGAATAAGAGGTGTGTGTGATGAAATTAAAAGGAAAAGTAGTATTTGTGACTGGAGCTTCAGGTGGGTTAGGCAAAAAAATCTGCTACGAAGCTGCAAAACAAGGTGCGATCGTTGTCGCTTGTGCACGACGTATCGATGAATTAACAAAAGTCAAACAAACGTGTATGTCGCTTAGTAAACAGCAAGCGTTTTGTTACCAATTAGACGTCGCCAATCCCGAGCAAGTCGATCAAGTATTGCATGCGGTTGCCTTAGAAGTTGGACCAATCGATGTATTGGTGAATAATGCAGGATTTGGGGTATTTGATGAATTTGTGTCATTTGATTTTGACACGACACGCCGCATGTTTGAAGTCAATGTGTTAGGGTTGATGTATATTACCCAAAAAATCGCTGCGGAAATGGTTCGAGTGCAAAAAGGAAGTATCATTAATATCGCCTCGATCGCAGGAAAAATTGCAACACCGAAAACAGCCGTATATTCGGCAACAAAATTTGCTGTCCTAGGTTTTTCTAATGCATTACGCTTAGAATTAAAGCCATTTGGCATTCACGTCACAACGGTAAATCCTGGACCGATGGAAACAAACTTTTTTAATACAGCAGACCCTTCAGGAAATTATGTCAAAGGGGTCAAACCATTCTTGTCTAGTCCGGAAGTATTGGCGAAAAAAATCGTTCGAACGATGACAAGGCCAAAACGAGAAATCAATCAACCAAAAGTGATGAATACAGCTGCTAAAGCCTATACCTTATTTCCAAGGATAGGAGATTTTTTAGCTGGTGGTATCATGAATAAAAAGTAAATTTGGATGAAGTAGAGGGGTTAGGATATGAAAAATCAGTGGCGAATCGTATTGGGGCTAGTGTTAGCATTTATTATTGTATTGTTTGCCGTCTTGAATAATCAAGACGTTGCGATTAGCTTTGGATTTACAAAATTAAATGCACCGCTGATCTTAGTGATTATGGGATCGGCTTTTATTGGAGCTGTTGTGATTGCCTTAGTAGCAACTAGTGGCTATTTAAAACAAAAGAAAACGATCAAAGAATTACGAAATCAGGCATTGACCGATGATGCCATCATCGAACGACGTGTAGCAGAAAAACGTGCTGAACTAGAGCGTGAATATGCCAATAAAGCAGTTGAGATGCAACAAGCATTTGATCAAAATCAAGTCGCTATAGAAGAATCGGCTACACAAGATACGGTAGAATAAATCAAAAAGCAGAAGAGGCACCTTGGTGTCATTCTTCTCTTTTTTTTGCTTTTTTGCTATAATATGCAAGTTGGGAGTGATTGTGTGCCGAAAAAAAAATACGAATGGATCGAGCCAAAAACGGTTCAAATACCAGTAGAATTGACACAAGCGTTACAAGCAGAACAGTTACCAGAAGTGTTAGCACCGATTTTGTATACACGAGGAATCCAAACCAAGCAAGCCTTACAAGAATTTTTATATCCAGCAATTACGAGCTTACATGATCCGTTTTTACTTCATGATATGGAACGCGTTGTGGATCGAATTCAACAAGCGTTAGTCGAAGAAGAAGCGATCTTGATTTACGGAGATTATGATGCTGATGGAATTACGAGTACTACAGTATTAAAAGAAGCTCTAGAACTACTTGGAGCGAACGTGTCGACTTACTTGCCTAATCGTTTTACGGATGGTTATGGGCCTAATCGTCGCGTCTACGAAGAACAAATCAAATCTGGGATTCAATTGATTATCACTGTGGATAATGGAGTATCTGGACATGAGGCGATTGCTTATGCTAAAAGCCAAGATGTAGATGTTATCGTAACCGATCATCATGAGTTGCCAGAACAATTACCAGAAGCGTATGCGATCATCCATCCTAAACATCCACAAGGAGCGTATCCATTTAAAGAATTAGCTGGAGTAGGGGTAGCGTTTAAATTAGTCTGTGCATTATTAGAAGAGGTGGTCTATGAAGCGCTCGATTTGGTAGCGATTGGAACAGTAGCAGATATGGTGTCGTTGACTGGTGAGAATCGAGTACTTGTCTCTCAAGGAATCAATGCGTTGAAACACACGCAACGACTTGGTTTACTAGAATTATTGAAAGTCAGTCAAGTGGACGCTGCAGCGATTTCAGGCGAAACGATTGGGTTCTCACTTGCGCCGCGTTTAAATGCCTTGGGCCGTTTAGCAGATGCCAATGAGGCAGTGACGTTATTGTCGACGTTTGATTTAGAAGAAGCAACGCGCTTATCTCAAGAATTGGATGATTGGAATACGAAACGAAAAGGACTCGTGGAAGAAGTCATGATCGAAGCGATGCAACAGCTAGATCACACACGTCAAGTCAATGTCTTGATTGGTGATCAGTGGCATGAAGGTGTATTGGGAATCGTAGCCGGTCGAATTATGCAAGAAACTGCCAAACCAACTATTGTACTTACTCGCTTAGCATCCGGAGCAGTTAAGGGCTCAGGTCGTAGCATTCCACAAATCGATCTATTTCGCTTATTATCGCAATGGAAAGAAAACTACATTTCATTTGGTGGACACCATTCAGCGATTGGGATTACATTAGATGAAGCGTATATCGACACACTTGTTCAACAAATGGATACCTACCTTGCTGAGCAGATACAAGATATCAAAGGAGTTCCGCTAACGATTGCGGCATCATTGACTCTATCACAAGTAGATCTTACTTTAGTTGACGCAATTGATCGTTTGGCACCATTTGGAATGGACAATGCATTGCCATTGTTTAAATTTGAACAGGTGAAATTAGAGCATTTGGCTGCAATCGGAGCAAAGAAAAATCATTTGAAGGGCGTTATGCTCCAAGAGGGACACGAATTAGATATGATTGCGTTTCAAATGGGAGATGCACTAGATTCACTTCAAGCAGATAATCTATCTTTTGTTGGGAAACTGACGATTAATGAATGGAATGGTCGTAAAAAAGTTCAACTCCAAGTAGAAGACTATGCAACAACAGGCGTACAATTTTATGATTATCGTACGAAAAAGCGTTTGTTGCCAAAAATGGAAGAGGCAACTTATCTTTCGTTTACGACGAGTACATCTGCGTTTAAAAAGACATTATCTCATGTGGTAGAATTGACCAGTGAACAAATGGTCAAAGAGTGGGTGGAAACAACACCGGCAGTAAACAATATGGTGTTTATCGATTGTCCACTATCTTTAGAGTGGTTGCATCTTATCTATCAAGAAAACTTAACACAACACTACTATTTGGTGTTTGAAACTGAAGATGATGCTTATTTAGATGGAGTGGGAACAAGAGAGCAGTATGCACGTTTGTTTGCATTGATCAAACAAGGCCAAGCGATCGACGTACGTTATCGATTGCAAGACATTGCGAAATACTTAAATTTACCACCGAAACTATTAATTTTTATGATTCAAGTGTTTTTTGAGCTGAAATTTGTTACAATAGACGATGGTGTTTTAAGTTATGTTTCGGATGCGCCACATCGTGCACTCAATGAAAGCGTTCTGTATCAAGAGCGCCAATTGAAAATGGACAGTCAATCCTTTTTACAATTAACAAACTTAGAAAATTTAAAACAATGGTTTTTTTCATAGGAGGAAAAAATGGATTTAAAAAATTATATTGCAAGTATCGAAAACTATCCCTCAGAAGGAATCGTCTTTCGTGATATCTCGCCTTTAATGGCTGATGGTGATGCGTATCGTGCGGCCACGCATGAAATCGTAAAATATGCAGCAGAAAAACAAATCGATATGGTCGTAGGACCTGAAGCACGTGGCTTTATCGTAGGCTGTCCTGTAGCATATGAACTTGGTGTAGGGTTTGCACCTGTTCGTAAACCAGGGAAATTACCACGTAAAACAATTTCTGTTTCTTATGATCTAGAATACGGTAGTGATACGTTAACACTTCATGCCGATGCAATCAAACCAGGTCAACGTGTGTTGATTTGTGATGATCTACTTGCAACTGGTGGGACGATCAAAGCAACAATCGAATTGATTGAACAATTAGGTGGAATCGTCGTTGGATGTGCCTTTTTAATCGAATTAAAAGATCTACATGGTCGCGACAAAATCGAAGGCTATGACATGATCACTTTAATGGAATATTAAACAAATAAAGGGTGTGACAGAAGTCTGTCATGCCCTTTTGAACATCGAATAAATATCGTTATAAAAAAATAAGCCGAATCATTGCCTGTAATAGTGGAAACTATCTTAGGCAATGATCCGGCTTATTTTTTAAGTTGCAGCTAGAATCTTTATTTATTACGATTCAATTTAGTATAGGGTGGAAAATGAGTATTTTTCTTATGATAGTTTAAACGGTAACGCTTATCATCCCACGCAACTAACCACATAATACCTAACGGACAGAAAATTAAAAACGAAATCAACGAACCTGCGTGACCAAGTAACATACCGACTAACAACACAATTAAAATAAATCCATAACGACGAATGGCTTCCATTTTTCTTCACTCCTATTAATTATACGAACAAACGTTTGCTTTATTAGTATACAAACATTTGTTCGAATTGTAAAGCGAAATACGATAGAAAAGTAAAAAAACTATTATCGCAAAAACGATATTTTTTACTAAAAAACAAAGAAAAAAACACCTCATAAAAGAGGTGTTTCACCTATTTTAATTTTCAAAATGACGGTATAACCCGACCACTCTTCCTAAAATACGGACACTGTCTAATAAAATAGGCGCAAGAAAATCATTTTCTGGTTGCAAGCGAATCTGTTTTTCTTCTTTATAAAAAGTTTTACATGTTGCTTCGTTTTCATCCGTCATCGCGATCACGATATCCCCATTTTGTGCAATATCTTGTTTTCTGACGATTACTTGATCGCCATCAAGTATTCCAGCATTGATCATACTTTCGCCACGAATCGTGAGCATGAACAATTGACCTTGTTCATGTGAAAAGTCTGGTGGGATGGGGAAGAAGTCAGAAGCTTCTTCTACTGCTAAAATGGGTTCTCCAGCCGTCACAACACCAAGTAACGGGATTTGAGAAGGCGCAATGTCTAATGCTTCCAATCCTTTAGCCGTTAATTCAATAGCACGAGGTTTAGTAGGGTCGCGTTGAATATACCCTTTTTTTTCTAAACGTGCTAAGTGTCCGTGGACAGTGGAAGTAGAAGACAGTTGAACAGCTGCTCCAATTTCGCGGACAGTTGGCGGATAGCCTTTTTCACTTACTTTTGTATGTATAAATTTTAATACTTCTAATTGACGACTTTCTGTACGTCTAGCCAACGTTTACACCTTCTTTCGAATTCTACTATAATTTTAGCATATGTTTTACTTGAATTCAAACAAACGTTCGTATATTACCAATCTGATAGTTGTATTTTTAAAGCGAATCTATTACTATGAAGAAAATAGCTTAGGAGGTCATCAAGATGTTATCAGATAAAAAAATGGCACGAATCAACGAATTGGCACGTAAGAAAAAAGAAAGTGGTTTAAGTGAAGGCGAATTGGCCGAACAAAAATTACTACGAGAAGAATATTTAGAAGCCTTTCGTGGGGGGATGCGCCATCACATCGAGGGAATGAAAGTGGTGGATCCAGAAGGCAACGATGTAACACCTGAAAAATTAAAAGAGATTCAACGTCAAAAAGGGCTTCATGATCGCAATTAATTGATTTTAAGATAAGGAATGTAATCTTTGTTTAACAATGATTGCGTTCCTTGTTTTTTTCTTTTATAATAGAGAAGAGATTAATAGTAAAAAAAACTAAAAAACGGAGGCGTTACATGTTGTTTGATAAAATCGATCAATTAGGAGTCGATACTTTACGTACATTAAGTATCGATGCAGTACAAAAAGCCAATTCAGGACATCCAGGGTTACCAATGGGAGCTGCGCCAATGGCGTACGCTTTGTGGACAAAACATTTGAAAATCAATCCAGCGACTTCTCGCAATTGGGTCGACCGTGACCGTTTTGTGTTATCAGCTGGACATGGCTCGGCTTTGTTATACAGCTTACTCCACACTGCAGGTTACAACGTGACGACTGAAGATTTACAAAATTTCCGTCAATGGGAAAGCAAAACACCAGGACATCCTGAAGTCAACCATACAGATGGTGTCGAAGCGACGACTGGACCTTTAGGACAAGGTGTCGCAATGGCAGTCGGTATGGCGATGGCAGAAGCGCATTTAGCTGCAACGTACAACAAACCAAACTACAACGTAATCGATCACTACACATATGCATTATGTGGCGATGGTGATTTGATGGAAGGCGTCTCTCAAGAAGCGGCTTCTATGGCCGGTCATTTGAAACTAGATAAACTGATCGTATTGTACGATTCAAATGATATTTCATTAGATGGACCGACGAATAAATCGTTTACTGAAAATGTAGGTCAACGCTTTGAAGCGTACGGTTGGCAACATATCTTAGTCAAAGAAGGTAACGATTTAGAAGCGATCAGTCGTGCGATCGAAGAAGCCAAAGCTGAAACGGACAAACCAACGTTGATCGAAATCAAA
>NZ_CAJYIS010000058.1 GCF_913775425.1 uncultured Enterococcus sp. | reverse complement strand
TCTAATTCATCAATTGTCTTTTTGATAACGTGGTCTTCTGATCCTTGACCATAGATATCTAATGACAAATCAGGGAATTGCTCGCGGGCTTGAACTAACGCACGCACTACGATATCGATGTGTTTTTCTGAAGCTAGACGTGAGACCGTAATAAATTTTTTGGGATAACTTGTAGCCTCTCTAGAACTAATCGGTTGCTCTTTATTGTCTCGAATTCCGCCGACCGGGATCGTTTGGATCTTATCTGTAGCCTCTGGAAAATCTTTTAATAGATCTTCTCGTTGTAGATCAGTAGCCACGATGATCCGATCAAGTTGGTCCGTATGTGTCAAGGCATATTCATAGTAGTTGTTCCATAAAGGATGCGAGATAACATCACGATCAGACAAATGATCTGCGTGGACAATCTGGATCAGTTTAACATTTTTTGGAAGATGTCCCATCAATGCTGCTAGGGTTTCTTCTCCTCGATCAACAAAGAAACTTTCAACATTATCAAAAAACGTCGTGAGATATTGAAAGAAGAACCGTTGTAATAATACCTCGTTTGCAAAAAACAAGTGCTCTTGATGAAAATCAAATAAATGGATATTCGTCATCACACGACCGCGATCAGGATCATTGATATAAGAAAACATCACTTTGCGTTTTTGTGTTTTTGCTTCGAATAATTCAATTCGATAAGTAGACACAAGTAGCATATCTTTTTGTTTTGGACTTGGAGATTTCTCCATATGTTCCACAATAATCATCCCTGATTTAGTATGGATCGTCTTGATTCGATGTGTCTTTGTTTCATCGATCGTGATCTCTTCTTTGAATGTAAATGGATCGATCGTCTCACGTGTTAAATAGCGATCTCCGAAGACAAAAAATTCCCACATATTCAACACATCTCGTTCTGCTAGTTGCCAAGATTCCATTGCTTCATGTAGATTTTTTATCAATTCAACAAAAATAAATTTGTACGACAATCCCGCCTGATCAAAACGCTTTGCTCGATAAAATTGCGCATGTTCAACGCCAGAATTTCCAATACCCATCGCTTTATTTACAAAAAAATGCATCACAATCGCCCTACTTTCCTTTACTATTTTCTAATAAAAAGTGTTGTAATACTTGGATCGACACTTGCATCTCATCTAATTTTTGGTCTAAATAGGCTAGTCCTTGTACTTCTTGTGGTTCTGTCACCATTTTGTTACTTAAAAGAAAATTCATAATACGAGGAATCGCATAGACCTCCGATGGCAAGTTGTAATAGTCAATCTCTTTAGTGATTGAAAAAGTCAATTCTCGTAGATTTTTTTTAACTAAAATCGTATAGATCGCTTTACTCAATGCGACCATATCGAGTTCTTTTTCAGGATCAATCAGACAAAAAAGATAGTCTGAATGCGTCGTAAATTGTAAATGTTGCACTTGATTTTTCTTTACTAAAAAGATCAATTGGATATGCGATGTTTGTGACAAACGATTTGGATAATACCATAAATCGGTTTGTTTGCGATCTTGTTGCTCGTAACGTTCATATAAGTCGAGTTCCGTAATGACTAATTGATAGAAAATGATTTGCTGATGATGCTTATTGATCAATTGAATCTCGTAATGTACGGCTTTTTCAGGAAAAGTAAAGGCTTCCGTAAGTTGCGAGAAGAACAATTCTTCGACCATGGTATTGTATCGATCAAAAAACAGTATCTTTACTTGGATCGCACTCGTCTCAGACAGTTCTAATTGAACTTGAAGCTGGTATTTTTTATTTGGCTCCAAAATCGGTAAATATGGAGTATTTCGACTAAGTTGGAAGTTTCTTTGCGAATACCAGCTTTTAATACACAAACTCGGAGGCATAAGTGGAGCCGAATAGGTGACAGCACCATTTTGTTCAAATGAGATTGTGGCGCCATAATTATAATTGTCTTGTAGGATGTTACCCCATTTTACGATATATTGACTACTCACTTAATCCCCTCCTTTATTAGTATATTCGCGATGAAATTGAGTCTCTAGAATATTATAGTATTGTTTGACAAACCAACGGACGATACCTTGTGTATTGTCATTATGCCGTCCTACTAAGCCTTTATGTAACACTTTTGACAATGGAAATTTTTGTTTTAAGAAGGTATACACTTGTGTAAAAATCTTATCATCATAGTCATCTTGTTTCATATAAGCAAGAGCAAACATTGTATGCTGATAATCACCAGCTTGGAATTTTTCAAACAATTTCGCATCAAATGCCAACGCTTTTTCCACAGTAACGTCACCGGTATTCATCAGCAACGTATCCAATGAAGTCGCAAAGGTATCTGAACGTTTGATTCGTTCATTTAACGCCACTGTTCCTAAACTCATCATTGGTTTGCCCACGATCACAGCTTTTGGCAACAGATCGCTTGCATAATAAAGAGCACCAAAAGTCCCCATCGACAATCCAGAAAGCACTAAGTCTTGAGCAGAAAATCCAAGATAATTCAATTTTTTTTGAATGATGTCGATCAGTTGTTGTTCAAGTTCATCACTACCTAGGTAAAAATTTCCACCTTCGATTCTAGGGTCAGAAATCAATAGATAAGGAGAGCCAAATGCTTCCATCATATTTTTCCCCTCAAACCCTTCTGCAGTTCGATAACCTGAAAAATACACAGCTAATGGTGGCTTAAAATCAGCCGGTTCAAAGTAATAGCCAATCTCCATGCCTAAATTTTGCTTATCTTGAATACTTTTTCCACCAGGAATCATATAGCTTTGATCCGCAAAGGTGTTGCGTACGTGCAAATGGGCAACTTTGATCGTTCCTTGACCTTTCGCAAACAACGAAAAATTTAAATACATCTCTTCATCCGCTTCATTATAAAAACGTGCTACTTTTTGTGTGGCTAATTCATCTGCAGTAAAGACAAATTCTTTTTCAAACATCACGCTATTTTTGCGAATAAAATACACTTTCAATAAAAAATCTGCCTCGACTTGATCGTGTTGGATCTCTAAATAAGCCTCCAACCATTGTTTGGCTTCAATTAAATCTGTCATACGCCAAGACAATAATTGTGTGAATTCATCTCCAAAATGACCTGAAAGAGCCAATTGTGTATGCCCCTTTTTAATCACTTTACCTTGAAAACGTGAAGCAACCTTAATATAGTCCATTTCGAGCTTACGCCCATAGACGATTTCGGCATATTGCTTTTCCATAAATTCGATCATCGTCACAGCATCACTAAAATCAAAGGCATAAGCGCCTTTAGCTGCTAATATATAGGAAATCGAACTGAGTAACTCCGTTTGATGTGAATACATCAAGCGGTAAGAAGGTAACGTAAGCAACGCTTCTTTTTGGGTCAAGATCGTTGCTTCTTTAGAGAAGATAAAAATCGCTTTACGATACTTTGGATTTAGTGTTTTATTTTTTAACCACAGGTGAACCGCACTCTCTTGATCTTGATCCATATCATAGTTTGCTGGGAGAATGATCGGATCAAATTGTTCAGGTAGATGTGTAAGAAAAGCCTCTATCTGTTCACCAAAATAAACCACTTTAAGTTTCTTTTTCACACTCATCAAATAATATTCTCCATTTCTTGAGCAAATTATGTGAGCTGTTCGTCTCAATCACTGCTACACTTTCGACCAACGCTTCATTCCAATTTTTTAAGCCATCCATATAAAATGGTAAAACTTCTGCTAATTCTGTAATTTGGTCAACAATATAACCATTTCTCAAATGCTCTACATAGTCAGAAGACTCTTTTAAAATCAAAGGAATCCCTGCATTCACAGCAAAAGACTGCTTTTGCAATTGCATCTGTTCATTTAAATCGATATAGACACGAGTAGTCGCTAGTGCCGCTTGAACCTCTTCAATATTGGGTTGGATCTTAAATTCAATGCGTGCATAGGTTTCTGCAGCTTGAACATACTGGCGCCAGATCGGTAATGTCTTTAATCCTTTTACGGCATCATCTTGAGCTTTTGAAAGCGTACATCCATTTTTAGCTTCCAAATAATCGACGACTTTTTGATATTCTTTTGATTGGCTATCGATATTGAAGTAGTTATCGATCAATCGTTGCTGTAATTGCTCGACTCGCAATTGTTGTTCGTGATCATTTATTTCAATCATGATCGCATATAAACTTTCTTTTAGTAATAAATTTGTCAACAAATGTACTAAAAATTCTTCTTCTTCAAAAGGATGTCGATTTCGCCAGTACATCACTAAATGCTCGACCGAATTACTATTTCCTAAGTTTAATCGAGTGGGATACATTGGAATATCTAATATTTTAGCCATTGATTTAGGCCATTGACGTTGAGTTGCCACTAGTTGGTCACGCTTTTTGGCGGCATCTGTCACGATAAACCGACTTTTCAAAAATAAAATTTCCTGTTCTGCTAATGAGTATTCATGGATATTTTGTTCGTTTGTTAAAATCGTCAAAATCGGATGGCTGCTCTTTACACGATCAAGTACTTCTAGTCCTAAAGGCCAGACATCGATCAACAACGGCTCAAGCGCCACAGTGATCAACTGACGATTGATACATTCTGCAAAAATTTCAGCAAATGTACCATATCGTTCAACAGTCAATCTTAATTCTTGATGATGATACAGTTCGATGATCGGATCTTCACCAAAAGATTCCGTCATCACCATCTTTCCTAGTGGATTGTAATATTCTTGTTTTACTTTATCCATATGATCATCAAAATAAATAATAGAAGATAAAAAACCGCGATCATCATAAATTTCAGTTCGTTTTTTCTCTGTCAGATATTCGACTTGCCGTATAAAACCATGTTTTTCAAAACGAACATAGCCAAATGGTTGCTGCTGTCGAATCAAAGTGATCCCAAAGGGTGTATAAATTTGATCGACATCTTCTGGAAACTGTAGATCTTCTATCGTAATGGGAAAACCCGATTTTCGATCGACTTGTTGTAAAAAGTCAAATAACGATAATGAGTTGACTTGTTGTAATTGATACTCATTTAATACATAACGTAAGAACGGTAAGTACTCGATCGATATCAAATTGACCGGCACTTGATTTTCTTTGAATAAATTCAATATGTTAAGCACTCGATCTTCATCTAATTTTTCTTCTTTATTTTTCCAATGCGGTATAAAATAAACCATTTTTTCTCACCTCATTTTTATTCGAATAAGCGATATTCTTTTTTCGAATAGACAAATCGAATTTCTTGTACAAGCGTATCTAAGATAATGATCAACATAAACAAACTACCAAAATAAAAAGCTAGATTTGAAATAAAAGGTGAGCGAAGTCCAATAAACATTGGAATCAACGAGATAAATACTAGATATGCATTTCCTACAAAAGCAATCCGCGTCAATTTTTCTCGGATATATTTCTCTGTCTTTTCACCAGGTGGTACGTTTAAAATATAATCACCCGATTCTTTCAGGTTTTTAGCAATATCATTTGGTCGAATATTAATAAAACTAAAGCCCCAACCAAGTAGATAAAGTACGACTCCATACATAATACTTCCTTGGATCGTATTGAATGAAAAATAAGTCGTAATAAAATTGGAGAACCATGTGTCATTCCATTTTTCATTTAATAAAAGAAGTTGTGGCATTGAAAATACGGTCACAGCAAACATAAATGGCATCGCACCTGCTGGAAGAAGTCTAATCGGGATATACGAATGTTTTGATACTGTATCCAAACCTGTGCGTTCAATCACAATCCGATATTCAGAATGATAGAGATACATCGTTAGATAAATAAAAAGTAAGGTGATTACGATCAAAGCGATAATAAACTGATTATTAAATGCTACTGTAGCCGTTTGACCAGAAATCAACATTGAAGGAATATTGGCCATCAAACCTGGTAAAATAAATAAACTTTGTCCGCCGATTCCTTTAGTGATATTGATATCAGCTAACCAAGCAATAAATAACCCACCTGCAGTTAATAATAAAACCCCAGCAAGTAAGGACTTAGTATCACTTGCTAAAAATGAGGTAGGTTCCACTGAAGATTTGAATCGAAAAACGAGCGCAATACTTTGAAGAATAGTAAATACTAGCGTTAATGCTCGTTGAATGTACCCTACTTGTTTTGTCGAAAAATTATTGACGCGTTCTTCATCAATCATACTGATCGTCGTCCAAATAATCAGTGCTGTCATATACGGACCCATTCCTAACGAAAATAGTGTAATACTCGAAAAATTCCCTCCTGTGGCCGTCGATAAAAAACGCAACACAGAATTCGCACTATCGCCTTTTGCTCCCTGTGCTAAGAACATCGGCAAATCAATATGCCGTCCAATTTGAAAAACAGTCAATAGCATCGCACTCCAAACTAGACGTTGTATCAACTCTCTTTGTTTGATCATATATTTTACGTTCCTTTTCTATCAGATTGATGACTAAAACTCTTTATTATTCAATGATAGCAAAGTTTTATCTGAATTAATAGAAGCAATCGTAAGTTCACAGTTAAAAAACATTAGCCATTTTATATACAAAAACCGATCATATATCTTGATAAAGATACATGATCGATTTCTGCTTAGTTGAATTCATTTATCGCATAATCCCAATTATACATTGGTGGTTCGACTTCTTCGTTTTCTGGTTTGAGCCAATCGTCTGGTTTGATGTACATCGTCACCCAATATTCATCTTTATTTGTATAATCAAGTGTTGGTACACCACTTATCGTACGATTTCCAGACACATGCGGTGTATTCGTATCCGTTACGTTATAGCCAGTATATTGGTAAAATTCTGGAATAATCAGGTTTGGTACGACTTTCAGCGCATCTTCAGATAAAATCAATTGAACGGTTTTATACGTCGCATCCGGACTGTCGATTGCGTAAGATTTGCTTGTCACAGAATAACTTTCAACGACTTGATTACTTGCCGTCGATAGATTCTTTAAGTTAAAATAACCTGTTTTTGGATAGACTAAACGATTATTTTG
>NZ_CAJYIS010000057.1 GCF_913775425.1 uncultured Enterococcus sp. | reverse complement strand
CCAATACTAGAAGCTTCCCATTTTTTGGGTTCTTCTAGATAGTCACGATCCATTTTATCCCATGGAATGGATACACAAGAAATATCATAAATCAAATTCAAGAATAAAATTTGTAGCGGCAACATTGGTAAGAATGGCAAGAAGGTACTTGCGACAATCACAGAAAACATATTCCCAAAGTTTGAACTTGCCGTTGCTTTGATATACTTCATAATATTGCCAAATGTTTCACGCCCTGTTACGATTCCGCGTTCTAGTACGGTTAAATCTTTTTCTAATAAGATGACATCGGCAGATTCTTTTGCGATATCGACCGCTGTATCAACCGAAATCCCGACATCAGCGACTTTCATTGCTGGTGCATCATTGATCCCATCGCCCAAAAATCCGACTGTATGCCCATTTTCACGTAATAATTTCGTGATCCGGCTTTTTTGTTGTGGATTTAATTTCACAAAAACATTATGGCGTTCGATCACACCTTGAAGGGTCTCATCATCCATTTGCGCGATTTGTTCTCCGCTGACTAGACGTTCTGCACCTAAGCCGACTTGTTTACAAACCGATTCAGTGACAAGTGCATTATCTCCAGTTAATACTTTGACATCGACTCCGTGTGCATGTAAAGCTTCTAGCGCTTGTTTGGTTGATTCTTTTGGTGGATCTAAGAATGCTAAATAGCCAATCAAGACCATTTCGCTTTCATCTTTTACTGAAAATTCGCCGACAACACTAGGATTGGTTTTTTGTGAAACACCTAAAACGCGTAAACCATCCTCATTTAGATCGCGAACTTTTTCTAAAATTTCTTGTTTGACAGCTTCCGTTAGTGCTACGACTTCACCTCGAAGATCAACAAAACTTGAAATTTCAAGCATTTCTTCGATCGCACCTTTAGTGATCATTTGCGTTTTGTGGTGTTGATCTTGGACGACGACGCTCATGCGACGACGCTCAAAATCAAAAGGAATTTCGTCGATTTTTTCATACATCATTTGATCTGTTTGCAATTCTTCTTTTGCTGATTCGATGATCGCGACATCCATTAGATTTTTCAATCCAGTTTGATAATAACTATTTAGATAAGCATGACGCAATACACGTTGGTCTTCATGGCCATCACAATCCAAGTGATATTCTAAAATGATTTTATCTTGAGTCAACGTTCCAGTTTTATCGGTACATAAGACATCGATTGCACCAAAGTTTTGAATCGAATTTAAATTTTTGATGATCGTCCCTTTTTTGGCCATTGCGGTTGCGCCTTTAACTAAATTAGTTGTCACGATCATTGGTAGCATCTCAGGTGTTAGTCCTACTGCTACAGAAAGACCAAATAAGAAAGCTTCCATCCAGTCGCCTTTGGTCAAGCCATTGATCACGATAACAGTTGGTGCCATCAAGGCCATAAATTTGATCAACAAAATCGATGTTTTGTGAATCCCGATTTCAAAATTGGTTTGGATCGGTGCGTCAGATAAAGCCTGAGCAACATTTCCAAATAAGGTATCATTTCCTGTAGAAACTACGATTCCTTCTGCACTACCACTGATGACATTACTCCCCATAAACACTAGATTTTCAAAACTGGTTTCCGCATCCCGCGTAATGCCAACTTCTTCAGCACGTTTTTCAACAGGATAGCTTTCCCCTGTTAGTGCCGATTGCGAAATAAATAAGTCTTTTGCAGAAATGATCCGCATATCCGCTGGAATCATATCTCCTGCGGCTAATTTCACCCGATCACCGCACACAATCTCTTCCATTGGAATCTCATTGTACATGCCATCACGTTTGACAAGTGAGGTCACTTTGACCATGGAAGTAAGTTTTTCAGCAGCTTGACTTGATTTCACAGATTGAATCAACGTCATCGTGCCACTCACAATGACCATCGTAAAAATAATGATCACACCAAATAGATCTTTATCGCCCTTTGGAGGCAAAACGAATTCCGTAAAAAATGAAATGATTCCTAAACTGATCAATACTAACGTAAATGGTGTGATATACGCTTTGATCACTTCTAAAATGAATGGTGTTTTTTTGCCGCTACTGATTTTGTTATCACCGTAGCGTTCTCGCATTTGTTCTGCTTGTTCTGCAGTTAATCCTTTATGTGAGGTATCAAAATACTCTAAAATATTTTGGATCGTTTTACGTGCAAATAATTCATAATTGGTTTTTTGTTTGTTTGCCATTGGTTTCCCTTCTTTCTCCTGTTGATGTAAGAAGGAAAAGCCATTATGCTAACTCCTTCTTACTCGCTGTTTACTCTGTGGATCGTCTCCCATGCAACCACCTCATTTGTTTATTTTTTCACATTTGTTATCCGAATAGTCCTGATGTTTCACTTTAGCTTGACGACAAAAAAGACCGTTCGCTAGACTCAGCGAACGGTCGCACTTTTTTACGGCACAAAAAAACATGTCTAAAAATGAGATCTATTCGTTGAGTTTTGGCACTATACAACGTAAAAAGAACATTCATCCTTTTAGCTACCTTATGGAAAGCCTTGTACTCGACAATCCCTGTTCTACCCATTGGCGTCTCTCGACATTTTTGGGCAGTAGCCTATGTTTGTATAGGAGCCTCACCTAACAAATCTTTATTCTATTGTTCGCCACGATAATAGCAATGATTTTTCAATACGTCAACCTTTCTCATGAAAAAAATAAAAATTAGTGATTTTTTAAACAATTCTTTAACTATAACATTTTTTATGATTCGCCTTACAATTTTGATTGATTATTCGTTGTTCAAAAACTGTTCATTTTTTGTATTTCACGCTATAGTGAATATAACGTAAAGGGGGAAACTATAATGCGGAAATTTCAAATCAGCTACTTTATTTTAGGTGTCTTGTTTATTTTAATGGCGCTACTTGCCTTTCGTGATCCTGCCGGTGATTTAATTGCCTTAGTCATTTTCTTTGGTATGATCGCTTTGATCAAGGGATTTTTTGAATTGTTCTATCGTAAAAAAATGGAAGAATTTACGGGTTCTTCGAAAAACTGGGTCATATTTATGGGAATCGTCGATTTATTATTTGGACTTATTTTATTATTTAATATTCCATTAGGCCTCATCGCGCTTCCTTTCGTTTTCTCATTTTGGTTTATTTTAGATTCGATCGGAGCATTAATGATCGCGTCAAAATTCCAAAAAGTGAGCAACGGGTATTATTACTTCATGCTAGCGATTAGCATTATCGGTATTCTCGTTGGTCTTTTATTACTATTTAATCCACTTTCAGCAGCATTGACTTTGGCTTTCTTAGTAGGATTTTATTTTATGATGATCGGGATCAGCTTTATTACTGCCGCCTTTTAGACTAAAAAAGCGACTGTGATAAAAGTGGGCAGCTTATTTCTCGAAAGAGTTATTTTTAGAACGCCATTTATTCGATTTTTAATGGGTGTGACATAAATCTGTCACACTCATTTTTTCATAGTCGTATTTTTTATAGATCCATTGTAATCTGGACACCAAAATGGTCGCTTACGATAGGTGAATGGCTACCATCTAACACACGTTGATATCGTGTAACTTCAACTTGTTTAGGTACAAATATATAATCGATCCGTAGTGGCTTGGTATTGTCTTCCCACCCATCGATTTTTTGCTTGATTGTCGCTTCACCTTCACGGATCTTTGCGATTTTATAACTATCTTCTAGCTTATTTGTATCCATAATCAACTGATAGGCCGTTTCAAAAGCTGGAGCATTAAAATCACCGCAAACAATCCATTCGTTTTTGTCGGTAATCGTTTGGTGACAAAAATTTTGCCACTCACTAGCAAATCCTGTATTCGGTGTATCCCACCACGAAAAATGGCAACTTGCTACACTAAATTTTTCCGAATCAAATGTAGCCACCAAATTGACACGAGTTCGATAATCGGTTATATCATGTCTATCTGATACCGTTAATGCTTTTGGACTAAAGCTTGCTTTAGCTAATATTGCATTTCCTTCTTCAAAGATCTCGTATCCGATATGCGAAAGTTGCCAACTAAAATAATATGTGTACCCAGCTTGTTTAAGCCGTTCCACGATACAATAAGCAAAATTATTTTGACGTAGTGGTGCTTGGTTCTTTACTGGTATAAATGACGCTGGCTGAATTGAAATATGTGGTGAAGCTATCGCTTGATTGACTTCTTGTAAAGTGATCACATCATAATTTTCTAGCATCAAATGCTCGATCAATTGTTCAAATTTTAAATCTGCTTTATCTTCTACCCAACTATGGGTATTTAGTGTTAAGAGTTTCATTTTCCACTTCCTTTTTGCTTTACTACGCAAAAAGACGGTCGAATCCTCCCGTCCTTTTGGCTTTATTTAAATCGTGATGTGACCAATCACTACACCTGATTTATCAACATGTTGTGGTGTAATCTCTAGCGTGTCGACTTTTTCACTATTTGTGATAACCACTACGACTGTTGTTTCTTTTTGTTCCTGTTGAATCATGTTACGATCCATTGTCGCCAGTAATTGTCCAGGTTGTACTTGATCCCCTTCTTTGACTGCTAGCGTAAACGCTGCTTGTTTTAATTCTACTGTATCTAAGCCCATATGAATCAACACATCTAATCCATCTTTAGTATGGAGTCCAATAGCATGCTTACTTGGGAAAATACTAACAACTTCACCAGCTAATGGCGCTACGACTTGATCTTCTTCAGGATTTACAGCAAAACCTTCTCCCATCATTTTTTTAGAGAATACTGGATCATGAACTTGTTCTAATGGGATCACTTGCCCTGAAGCAACTGAAAATAGTTCTACTGTTTGGCCTAAAAAGCTAGTTTTTGTTTGTGGTGTTTCCATATGCTCACTGCTTACTTTAGGAATTTCAACTCCTGAAGCTAAAAGATCTTCGATATCTGATTTTAACACATCTGCTTTTGGTCCATAAACCGCCTGTACGCCGGTATCTTTTACGATCAGTCCCATCGCGCCAGCTTTTTTCCAAGCTTCTTCATCTCCAACTTTATTGCGATCTTTTACACTCACACGTAGGCGTGTCATACAAGCATCTACGTCTTTGATGTTTTCTTTTCCACCTAATAAATGAATGATTTGTACTACTTGTGGATCTAATGTTCCCTCTGCTACAGTTGCCTGTGTTTGTCCCTCATCTGTATCGTAGTTTCCATTACGTCCTGGTGTCGCAAAGTTAAATTTTTTGATTAAGAAATTTGCTAAGAAATAGGTAAAGATCCCAAAACCGATCACACAAATGACAAAGTTGATCAAATCACCACCAATACCCGCTTTGATCGCTAACGGTGTCCGTGTTAATAATTCAATGTTCCCAAATGAATGCACACGTAACGGTAAGATATCTGCCATTGCAAACGCTGCTCCTTGAATAAAAGCATAAACAACATAAAGTGGTACAGCAGCAAACATAAACATAAACTCTAAAGGTTCCGTCACCCCAGTCAAGAATACTGCCAAAGCTGCAGATAGATACATTGATTTATATTTTGCTCGTTTATCTAAATCGACATTGCGATACATCGCAAGTGCCATCCCCATCAAGATCCCTGAAGAACCAATCATTTGACCAACTTTAAAACGTGCAGGTGTCCAGTTAGTTAACACGAATTCATATTGTTTCATGTCGCCAGCACCTTTTAAATTCACTAAATCGGTTGCCCAAGCAAGCCAAAGTGGATCTTGTCCGAACACTTGTGTTCCGGCTTGTGCACCTGATAGGATCTCATAAGTTCCGCCTAATTGTGTATAATTGATTGGAATCGTCAGCATATGATGCAAGCCAAACGGCAATAACAGACGCTCAAGCGTTCCATATAAGAACGGTGCTAAGATTGGTGCACTATCTTGTGATTGGGCGATCCATAAACCAAAGTTATTGATTCCAGCTTGAATGTAAGGCCAAATCACAGCCAAAGCTAAAGCGACGATCGTTGACCATGCAATCACCACAAAGGGTACAAAGCGTTTTCCATTGAAAAAAGATAATGCATCCGGTAATTTACGATAATTATAATACTTATTAAATGCCATAGCGCCAACAAATCCTGCAATAATTCCGACAAATACTCCCATATTCAAAGCTGGCGCTTCTAAAACACTAGTAAAGAACCCCTTGACCATGATTTTAGTCCCAAATAAGGTATGGGTGAAGGCGTCTTCATTTGACAACATATCATTCGTTACCCCAAAGATCGATCCTGTGATACGGTTGATCAAAACAAATGCCAAGCCAGCCGCAAAAGCTCCTCCGGCTTTTTCTTTTGCCCAACTTCCTCCAATCGCTAATGCAAATAATAAACTTAAATTTCCAATAATTGCCCAACCAATATTTTCAATCACACCGCCAGTGGTCACTAGTGGTGCTAAGTTTGGATCAATCAGTGGAATCGACTTGCCGATACTGATCATCAATCCAGCAGCTGGCATAACCGCTACCACGACCATCAGTGCTTTTCCAAATTTTTGCCAAAATTCAAAACTAAAGATCTTTTTCATATAAATCCCCCTCCATATACAGTGCAACCGGTTTCGCTATTTGAATTATAATCTTGATTATCTTTTTTGTAAACCTTTTTATTTTAGTTAATTAGTATTTTATTTATCTATTATTTTTTCTAGTTGACTAATGCAATCGTTTGCGTATATGATAAAGATAAATCCATAATAGAGAGGAAAAGGCATATGTTTAAAGGTGTATTATTTGATTTAGATGGTGTGATTACCGATACTGCTGAATATCATTACAAGGCTTGGAAAAAATTAGGTGCGGAAATCGGTGTGACGATCGATCGACAATTTAACGAGCAACTAAAAGGAGTCAGTCGCGAAGATTCTCTAGCGCGTCTATTAGCACATGGCGGTGTAAGTGATCAATTTACTGCAGCCCAAAAACAAGAACTCGCTGCACGAAAAAATGACTACTATGTTGAAATGATCCAACAAGTCACACCACAAGATGTCTATCCAGGTATCAAACACTTATTGGAACAATTGAAACAAGCTGGAATCAAATGCTCTTTAGCTTCTGCGAGTAAAAATGGGCCTTTTTTATTAGAGAAAATGGAACTAACTGAAGCTTTTGACGCAATCGCTGATCCGAGCAAAGTAGCTCATGGAAAACCTGCTCCAGATATTTTTATTCTAGCCGCTAAAGAAGTCGACCTTACTCCGCAAGACTGTATCGGAATCGAAGATGCGCAAGCTGGAATTGAAGCGATCATTAAAAGTGGGGCGCATCCAATCGGTGTTGGCACTAAAGAAGTCTTAGGCGATATCCCCCTTGTACACTCGACTCGTGATTTGACTTATGATTTTTTAAAAGACGTTTGGCAAAAAGAAAACACATTATAAATAGAAGTGAATAGCTCCAAGAAAAAGAAGCATAACGAAAACGTTACGCTTCTTTTTTGATCCATAATTTCTTTGCCATACTTTTTGCAATCCCATCTTCATCAGCGTCCGCGGTTACTTCATTTGCCGCTTTTTTCAAACGGTCCGTCGCGTTATCCATCGCAACCGTATACCCAACTGCCGCAAACATTGCCAGATCGTTATCACCATCACCAAAAGCTAAGGCTTGTGTTTTATCTAAATTCAACGTTTCTAAAACAAATTCAATTGCCGTTTGTTTATTCACTCCACGAACGGCGATCTCACCACTTTCTGGCCCGAATAAGGCAACAGTAGATTGGTACATATGAAATTCTTCACCGTAACGTCGTTCAATTTCTAAAAATGGTACGGTATTATTGATAAATGAAATTTTATTGACATTGCCATAATCAATCGGGATCTCATCAAATTGTTTGACTAACTCGACAAACCACGTCATTTTTTCTAATAAAGGTTCTTCAGCAACTTTCGTTTCTTTTGCAATTTTACGAATGGCTTCAGAAATTTTCCGTTCACAATTTTCGCTAGCAAATAACCCATCATTTGACTCTAGATAATAACCGATATCATGTTGATCAAAATAAGCAATCATATCGAGTACCATTGGTTTAGGCATTGTTTGATGGATCAATACATCCTCACCGATCGTGACATAGCCTCCACCTGCACCAATAATCCCATCAAATCCGATTGCTAAAATACTCTCAATAATTTCAGGCTTTGAGCGTCCCGTGCAAATATATGCTAGATTCCCTTCATTACGAAATGCTTGAATCGCTTCAACAGTTGAAGGCAATACCTCGCCACTACTTGTACAAAGCGTTCCATCAACGTCAAAAAAAGCAATATACGTCATAAGATTCTCCTCTTTTACGATAATTTTTTAACAAATTCCGATTTTAATTTCATTGGACCAAATCCATCGATTTTACAATCGATATTGTGATCGCCTTCGACTAGACGAATTCCTTTAACTTTTGTTCCTTGTTTTAAAGGCGTGCTAGAGCCTTTTACTTTTAGATCTTTGATAATGGAAACATTGTCTCCATCTGCAAGTAAATTGCCATTACTATCATAAACAGCAAACGTTTCTTCTTCAACTTCATTCCACTCATGTCCACATTCCGGACACACAAATAATCCACGATCTTCGTATGTGTAACTACTCTGACACAAAGGGCATTTTGGTAATTCGCTCATTGTTATTCTCCTTTGATTTTTTCTTTATTTTACCTAATTGTGATAAAAATAACTAGTGAAAATCAAAAGGTTATATGAAAATAAAAAAGCTTTGATCTGAAAAACGATCAGATCAAAGCTTTTTTTATAAAGAATTTAGTGCCGCACTGATTTCTTCATCACCATTACGCATGGCAACAACTTGTTTTTTTGCCGCTTCATTTGTCAATAAACCTGCTAAAACTTTTGCGACGTCTGGGATTGTATTTTTACCTAACTCGCCGCTATTTAATGCTACTTTTCCAGTAGCTGGTGCTTCTTCTAGGCTACCAGGTTGTAAGATCGTATATTCTAGATCTGTGTGATCGATCAACCAGTGGTCGGCAAATAATTTGGCGATATTGTAATCCATCAATGCCTCTAAACCACTACCTTTCCAAGTTTCAGGCTGCATAGAATTAGCAGAACTTAATTGGATATAACGCCCAATTCCAGCTTGCTCCGTCGCTTCCATGGCTTTTTTTGCACCAAATAAATCAGTTTGCAATAAGTCTTTGCCTCTAGAGCCTGCGACATAATAGACCGCTTCAGCATTTTTAAGTGCCTGAGCCATCTCTGGTACATCCCAATGTAAATCAAATTTCACTGGCGTAACTTGTTCAGATTCTACTACTTTTTCAGGTTGACGCGCACCAGCAAACACTTGGTGTCCATCCTCAACTAACGCTTTTATCAATTCTTGTGCTACACGACCAGTAGATCCAATAACAAAAATATTCATTTTGACGCTCCTCCTTAAGTATTTTCTATTAAAATCGTAACGTAAAAAAAATAGGAAATCAAAAATTTTGATTTCCTACTATCCTAATCTTGAGTGATCGGTTTTACTTTCAATAGGTCTAATAAAAAGACAAAGACTGGAACTCCCATTACTAATCCCCAAGTTCCAAAATAATGTTCACTAATCAAAAGAACGACAAATGTATAAAAAATAGGTAATTCCGTTTTACTTGACATCAACTTAGGATTTAATAAATAGGCTTCAATCAAGTGAATCACAACTACAATCACTAAAACTAAAATGACATCATGTAGTCCACCTTGTGAATATGCAATAAAAGATAGCGGAATAATCGATACGATCACTCCAGCTACAGGAATCAAGCTCAAAACAAAAATCATGATCGCTAAACTCGGTAACTGAGTAAATCCCATCAATGATAGCGAAATAATCGTTAGTGTCGTATTGATGATCGCAATCAAAAATTGCGCTTCGATCACAACTCCAAAAGTATTGGCGAATTTATGCGCAAAGTAACGCATATCTTCAAAAAACCAAGCCAATTCGCCTTTCAAAAATAGACGTGAAAAATGCCAAGTCTTTTTTTCTTCTATTAAAAAGAAAAAACTTAAAATAAAGGACATCACAATCGCCGTTGCTAATTTACCAAAATTCTGGATATAAGCTAAAATCAAGGTCGCACTTTTTTGTAACTGACCCAAGATATTGAACTGTTCGATATATTTCTGGATAAACAAGTAAAAGTCATTTGATTCTGCTGGTGTTTGTTCATAAAAATCCACTACGGAATTAACCATCTGAATCGTTTGATTGATCAGCATTGGAACATACTTTGTTAATGCAAAATATGCCATACAGACAACCAAGCCATATAAGATGATCGTCAAAATAAAGGAAGAAATCGGTACAAATTTACGTAGCTTACGAATCGTTTTGTACGCTAAAAACGTAAAAATAAATGTGAGTAAAAATAAACTTAGCATGCTACGAAAAAGATAGAATAAAAGCAACAATAAAAGCAATACAGTCACTCTTCTTAATTTCGTATGTTGAATAAAACTTTGATAAAGTGTCATTTCCTCATCCTTTCTTCATATAAAGGTAGTGTCATTATACGTTATTTTCTAAGAAAAACCTACGATAAGTCTTCCAAAGAAGTCAAGAAATTTTAAGAAAAGCTATCATTCATTAAATTACATCTATTTTTATTTTTTGATTTGGTATACTAAAAGAAAATAGTTAATTAGAGGTGAAAAACATGAAAAAACGCTGGTATCTCTATACAATCACAGGTTTGTGCGCGTTAACACTGAGCGCATGTAGTCACGAACAACAAGCAGCAACATCTAGCGATACGACAACGACATCTAGCAACATGACATCTACTAGCGAATCGAATACGACAGCAACTTATACCATGCAAGTCAAAGAGAACGGAACGAATGATCAAGTATTGGTGACAATGGATCCTACGAGTAAAGAAAACCAGGACCAAACGGTACTTGGTGATCAACAATTTGAAGGCTATCTCCTATTACAAGACGTAACGATCACCGATAAAGACGACAATAAATTAACGGTCAGTCAGTTAAAAGCCGGCGATCAACTTACTGTAACGTTAACCGATACGCCAATTATCGCTCGTAGCTTACCACCTAAAATCGCTGGTGCTAGTATAAAATCTATAGTATTAAACTAGTACATACAAGTAAAATAACAAAAAAATATAAAAACACCTTCTTTTTTCACTAAGAAGGTGTTATTTAGATTGAATTAAACAACAGTTGTAAGCGAATTAAACCGTTTAAATAACTTCTGTATTGACTACCCCAGTAACTCCTTCTCACTAATCATCATAATTCTTGTATTTTTTGACCCAGCATTTTCCCTGTTTTACTTTGCAATTAAAAAACAACATCTATATAATCAGTTCTTGTGAGTAGACGTGCTCCCTATTTTATAACAAGAAGGGTCTTAAAACATGAAAAAAAACAAACAAGCAATTATCAAAATGAGTCTGATCGGAATCGTAGCTAGTGCACTAATTGGAGGCGCAACTGCTACGCAAATTTATGCGAGTAGTAATAATCCAAATCTAGATACAACTTTGGCTTACCGAGATGAACATACTGATTTGCTTAGTGCAAAAAAAGCACAAGAACACTTAGCCGCTACTCTACAAGAAAAACAAAAAACAAAAGAAGCACAAGCATTAAAACAACAAGCTGCTGAGCAAGCTGCTCAACAAGCCGCACAACAAGCCGAGCAACAAGCTGCACAACAAGCCGAGCAACAAGCTGCTGAGCAAGCTGCACAACAAGCTGCACAACAAGTTGCACAACAAGTCGAGCAACAGGCTACACAACAGACTGCTCAAGCTGCTGAAACAACTCAAACAGCGACTGCGACTGCTCAAACTGCAACTCAAGAACAAATTCCAAGCTCTGGTTTATACATCGATGGAATCAGTGCACAGATTGGTTCTTATAATGTAGACGGCGGACAGGTTCCTACATATACACCTCTAGCTTATCATTGGAACACTCCACAAATGGCTAGTCATAATTATTATCTAGTCGACAACAGCAATACTACTGGTCTAGGACAAAAAGTTCTTGCTTTGCAAATCGGTGATCCTGTCTATCTGAATGGCCAAGTTTATCATGTGACAGCTAGTCTTACCGTTTATCCAAATCAATACGCTAGTGAACTATTCGATTTTTCACACAAAATGTATATCCAAACTTGCTACGGTGCCTATGCTAGCGATGGTATGCGTGCGGTAATGCTTGATTAATCGAACTTCAGATTATAGTTACTAAAAATTAAATTATAAATAGAATCGATGAATATCGAATTTATCATCTAAATGAGAATTACTTTCATTCTCATTTAGATGATTTTATTATCAATTAGGAAAATGTCATGTTACACTAGTCTCGTAAATAATAAAGGGGGCTATTCTCATGAGCGATTCACAAAAAGCAATCGGTTCTACCTTATCTTGTCTTATTTTTATGATTATCGGATTCGTCATGGAACGTCTGTCAATCCCTTTTTATCAAGTCGTTTTTGCTATCGCGATTTTAACCGGTGGTGCCAAACAAACGATCGAAGGATTGACTGACACATTTGAAAACAAAACACTAAACGTTGACTTATTGATGGCACTAGCAGCAATCGGTGCTGCGATTATTGGAAATTGGTTCGAAGGAGCGATGTTGATTTTCATCTTCTCTTTAAGTGGTGCCCTAGAAGAATACACAACCAATAAGAGCAAAAAAGAAATCGCCAGTTTGATGCAATTGCAACCTGAAACAGCACTGCGCTTGGAACAAGACGGTACGACGACTGAAATCGACGTATCCGCACTGATGATCGGTGATTTAGTGATGGTTCCAAAGGGGGCTAGTATTCCAATCGACGGGGAGATGGTCAAAGGCTTCTCTACGATCGACGAAGCCGCAATCAGTGGTGAATCGATCCCTGTTGAAAAAACAACTGGGGATATGCTATTTGGTGGGACAATCAATTTGGGAAACGCGATTACACTAAAAGTAACCACAAAATCTGATGATACACTCTTTGCAAAAATCATTCAGTTGGTAAACGAAGCACAAAGCACTCCTTCCCAAACAGCATCTTTTATTGAAAAAATCGAAAATATCTATGTTAAAGCAGTCTTGATCATTATTCCATTAATGATTTTTATTCCTTATCTTTTCTTAGGATGGAGTTTCTATGAAAGTTTTTACCGTGGAATGGTGTTACTTGTCGTCGCTTCTCCATGTGCGCTAGTAGCCAGTGCTACACCAGCTACGCTTGCTGCCATTTCAAACGGCGCACGAAATGGTGTTTTATTTAAAGGTGGAATTTATTTAGAAAATTTAGCTGCTTTAAAAGCAATCGCCTTTGATAAAACAGGAACATTGACTAATGGTGCTCCTGTGGTGACTGACTTTACATTCACCACTACTTCAATCGAAGCACAACAAGAAGCACTAGATGTATTATTGACCATTGAGGGAACTTCTACACATCCTTTAGCTACAGCGATTACGACACGTTTTAAAGAACATAAACAGCAAGTCGTTTCAGATATTGAGATCAAAGATGTAACTGGTTTTGGTTTAGAAGGAATCATCAAAGAGGATATTTGGAAAGTTGGGAAAGAAGGTTTTCTAAATGGTTTGACTCTTTCTACTACGATCCAAAAAGAAGTTTCTCAGTGGCAAGAAGAAGGACAAACAGTGATTTATCTTGCGAAAAATCAAGAGATTTTAGGCTATTTTGGATTACTAGATGTGCCAAAAGCTGAAGCTGCTGCAGCGATCGCTTATTTCAAACAAGAAGGCATCCACACAACAATGATTACAGGTGACCATTACGCTACTGCTAAAGTTATTGGGGATGCACTTGAAATCGATGAGATCCATGCAGACTTTTTACCAGAAAATAAAACTACGTTGATCAATCAACAAAAAGAAATTTATGAAATCAATGCAATGGTCGGAGATGGTATCAATGACGCCCCTGCTTTAGCCAATGCATCGATTGGGATCGCGATGGGTGGCGGAACGGATATTGCCATGGACGTAGCCGATATGGTCTTAATGCAAAATGACTTAGAAAAATTACAAATGAGTCATATGATGTCGAAAAAATTAAAACGCATCGTACTACAAAATATTATTTTTTCTGCATCGGTCATTTTCCTATTGATCCTATCAAATTTATTCCAAGTTATCAATTTGCCTCTTGGTGTTGTTGGTCATGAAGGAAGTACTATTTTAGTGATTTTAAATGGCTTAAGAATGTTAAAAACGATCCCTGTTCACACTACGACTAAACAACTGACAGAAACGAAAAAACAATTTGCATAAACTAAAAAAACTGACATTAGTGTCAGTTTTTTTGACTAATATAGAAAGATTTGACTTTTATTTTTAAGCGGCGAGTCTTTATACGCACACTTTATACATCAAGGCAACAAACGTGAGATTTTAAGAAACGAACAAGTTTGTTCGTTTCGCGCGTGATTATTTTACAATTTTTGTGATTTATTTTACAATTAAAGGGTAATTTTACGGTAAAAAATACTTAAAAGGAGTTTTTCCTATGACAGATTTTTCATCTCAAGACTATTTAGACAAAGTTGATGCCTATTGGCGTGCTGCCAATTATCTTTCTGTAGGACAATTGTACCTAAAAGATAATCCTTTATTGGATCGACCAATTACAGCTGAGGATGTCAAAGTCCACCCAATTGGTCACTGGGGAACGATTGCTGGACAAAATTTTGTGTACGCACATTTAAATCGTGTGATCAATAAGTATGATTTGAATATGTTTTTTATTTCTGGTCCTGGTCACGGTGGACAAGTGATGGTTTCAAATTCTTATTTAGATGGTAGTTATTCAGAAATTTATCCTAAAATCTCGGCGGATAAGCATGGGCTGAAAGAGTTGTTTAAACAATTTTCATTCCCTGGAGGTATCGCCTCACATGCAGCACCTGAGACACCTGGATCGATCCATGAAGGTGGCGAACTAGGATATGCCTTGTCACATGCGACTGGTGCGATCTTAGACAATCCAGATGTGATTGCAGCGACTGTGATTGGTGATGGTGAATCGGAAACTGGACCTTTAGCTGCTGGTTGGTTTTCAAATACCTTTATCAATCCTGTAAACGATGGAGCGGTATTGCCGATTCTTTACTTAAATGGCGGAAAAATTTCCAATCCAACGATTCTATCACGCAAATCAAATGAAGATTTGATCAAATATTTCGAAGGGATGGGTTGGAAACCGCATATCGTCGAAGGTGACGATCCTAAAAAAGTACACCCGATCATGGCCGAAACCTTAGATCACGTGATTGAAGAGATCCATACTATCCAAGAAGAAGCACGCAAACATCCCGCGAAAGACGCTCAAATGCCACATTGGCCAGTCATTTTATTTAGAATACCAAAGGGTTGGACTGGACCGAAAGAATGGGATCATGAAAAAATCGAAGGAACGTTCCGAGCTCATCAAGTCCCAATCCCAGTGGATGCACATCATATGGAACATATCGACAAATTGGTCGATTGGTTGAAATCTTATCGTCCTGAAGAACTATTTACTTCAGAAGGAAAATTAATCGATGAATTAAAAGAAATGGCACCAAAAGGCGACCGTAGAATGTCGACCAACCCGATCACAACAGGTGGACTCGATCCTAAACCACTTGTTATGCCCGACTGGAAACAATATGCTGTAGATACGACAACACCCGGTGCAATCATGGCGCAAGATATGATCGTCTTTGGTGAACACGCGCGTGATATCGTGAAACATAATCCGAAAAATTTCCGTATCTTTGGACCTGATGAGACAAAATCTAATCGTTTGAACAAAGTGTTTGATGTGACTGATCGTCAATGGTTAGAACCTAAAAATAGCGATGATGAGTGGCAAAGTTCAGTCGGCCGTGTTATCGACGGACAACTATCAGAACATCAAGCAGAAGGATTTTTAGAAGGCTATGTATTAACTGGTCGCCACGGTTTCTTTGCAAGCTATGAATCATTTTTACGTGTCGTGGATTCGATGCTGACACAACACTTTAAATGGATGCGTAAAGCTAATGAACATGCTTGGCGCAAACGCTATCCATCGTTAAATGTGATCTCAACTTCAACTGTTTTTCAACAAGATCACAATGGTTACACACATCAAGATCCAGGTATTTTGACGCATTTAGCTGAGAAAAAACCTGAATTTATCCGAGAATATTTACCAGCAGATGCCAATAGTTTAATGGCCGCAATGGATAAAGCTCTACAAGATGAGCAAGTCATCAACTTGATCGTCTCATCTAAACATCCACGCCCGCAATTTTATTCTGCCAAAGAAGCAGAGATCCTAGTCAATGAAGGATTAAAGATTATCGACTGGGCAAGTACGGTGGCTGAACATGAGGAACCTGATCTAGTTGTAGCTGCAGCTGGTACCGAACCAAACTTAGAAGCGTTGGCTGCGGTTTCTATTTTACATGAAGCATTCCCTGAACTTAAAATCCGGTTCATCAATATCGTGGATTTATTAAAATTACGTCATCCGTCAATTGATCCACGTGGCTTGAGCGACGAAGAATTCGACGAGTACTTCACGACAGATAAACCTGTGTTATTTGCTTTCCACGGTTACGAAAATATGATCCGTGATATCTTCTTTGATCGCAAAAACCATCATGTGTTGATTCATGGTTATCGTGAAAATGGTGATATCACGACACCATTTGATATGCGTGTGTTTAGCGAATTGGATCGTTTCCACCTAGCTAAAGATGCAGCTGCTCATGTATTTGGCGAAAAAGCACACGAGTTTATGGCAAAAATGGATGATACATTAGCCTATCACCATGACTATATCCGTGAAAATGGTATGGATATTCCTGAAGTAACGGATTGGACATGGAAAACTTTATAATCTATACTAAATACGCTCATACATTTTTGTATGAGCGTATTTCTTAGTTTTATGGCACATAACTGGAGGTTTTTTATGCCCGACTATCAACTTACTTGTAGCTCTACAGTCGATCTTTCTTTGGCACAACTAGCCGAATATTCGATTGCTTATCTTCCCTTTCATTTTCAACTAAATGAGACACAATACGTCGATGACTTTGGCCAAAGTATGACTTATAGCGAATTTTATACAGCAATAAAACATGGCGCAATGCCTACGACTTCACAAAACAATCCTGCTGCTTACTGTGAATTTTTCATTCCCTTTTTAAAAGCGGGAAAAGATATCCTACATATCGCTTTTTCTTCTGGTCTTTCTGGCGATTACCAATCTGCTTGTATGGCAAAAGAACTCTTAAAAGAACAATTTCCTGATCGATCAATCGAGATTATTGACTCTCTAGCTGCTTCTTCAGGTTATGGTTTATTGCTTTTAGAAGTAGCAAAACAAAAACAACAAGGTGCTAGCCTAAATGAAACGGTAGTGTTTGCGTTAAAGACACGTTTGCACATCCAACATTGGTTTTTTTCAACCGATCTATCACACTACAAACGTGGTGGTCGCATTAGTGCAACGACAGCAGCGATTGGTGGCGCCTTACATATTTGTCCAATCATGATGATGGATGCTAAAGGAATGTTAACACCTCATCATAAAGTACGAGGTAAGAAAAAGGCCATTCGCGCACTTTGTGAGCAATTCCAAATACATGTGCAAGATTTAGATAATATACCGCACTGTTTTATTTCTCACTCAGATTGCTTAGATGACGCTTTAGCCTTAAAAACACAACTAACTTCTACTTTCCCAGAACTTCGTGATCATATCACTATTTTTTCGATTGGAACGGTAATTGGCTCTCATACTGGTCCTGGAACGGTTGCTCTCTTTTTCAAAGGAGACGTTCGACACTAAAAAAGGATGTGACCAAAATCTGTCACATCCCTTAGCAATCAAATAAATAGCGTTCAAGAAGTCACTTCTTTAGAAATAAGCTAGATAATTCCCAAAACAGGTGAAACCACTATCGGAATTATTTGGCTTATTTCTTTAGGTTACCCGCTTCTACCATAATCTAC
The DNA here is from genome assembly GCF_913775425.1 of uncultured Enterococcus sp. Lineage (GTDB taxonomy): Bacteria > Bacillota > Bacilli > Lactobacillales > Enterococcaceae > Enterococcus_G. The sequence continues at coordinate 60,732 of NZ_CAJYIS010000057.1, read as the reverse complement.
ATTTAGCCTTTACCATCTTGAAACGCTGGATATAGTGTCATTCCACCGTCAACAAACAACGTAACTCCTGTCACATAACTTGCTTCTTTAGAAATCAACCAAGCTGCTGCTGCCGCAACTTCTTCTGGATCTCCGATACGTTGCATTGGAATCATCACTTCCGTTTCTGCACGTTTTTGTGCATCTTCGAATTTGTCAGCATTGATCGGTGTTTCAATAGCACCAGGCCCAATACTATTGACTCGAATATTCTTGTTCGCATATTCCATTGCGATTGCTTGCGTAAAGCCTTTCACACCAAATTTTGATGCAGTATAGTGTGCAAAAGTCGGCCATGGAATCTGTTCATGAACTGAAGAGATATTTAAGATCACACCTGGAATATTTTGTTCGACAAAGTAAGCTAAGGCAGCTTTCGAACCGATAAATACCCCCGTCAAATTGACATCAAGCACTTGTTGCCAGTCTTCTAAACTAAGCTGATGTGTTGGGTGTTGATTTTCCATCCCTGCATTATTGATCCACACATCTAGTCTTTGATAATGTTCGATAGCCGTTTTGATCAAGGTAGCTACACCTTCTTCTGTACTGATGTCAGATTGAACAGCTATCGCTTGTCCACCAGCTTTTTCAACTAATTGAACAGCCTCATCCGCTCCATCGTCATCTGAACGATAATTGATGATGACCTTCATCTTCTCTTTGCCTAAGCGTTCTGCAATCGCCGTTCCGATTCCTTTAGAACCACCTGTAACCACCACTACTTTACCAACTAAGTCTTCATACATCATTTATCCCACCTTTTATTGCGCATCTTTCCAATGTTTTCTTAAAAATTTACCTCGACCTGATCCTTCTCGGTACAATCCATAATGAAAACTATTTTTTTTATAGTAATCTTGATGATAGTCTTCGGCCGGATAAAACGGTTGTGCGGCTTCGATATTTGTCACAACGGGTGTATCAAATTTACCACTATCGTTTAGTGCTTGTTTAGAAGCTTCGGCAATTTCTTTTTGCTCTGGAGTCGTGTAAAAAATAACTGGACGATAAGAATCACCACGATCAGCAAACTGACCAAATGCATCAGTCGGATCTGTTTGTTGCCAATAAATCTCAACTAATTTTTCATAAGGTAAAACATTAGGGTCGTACGTAATTTCAACTGCTTCCGTATGCCCAGTAGTTCCTGTAGTCACTTGTTCATATGAAGGGTTGACCACATGTCCTCCTGTATATCCTGATACGACTGAAATCACTCCAGGATATTCGTCAAAAGGATGAACCATACACCAAAAACAGCCACCTGCAAAAATTGCTTTTTCATATTGTGTCGTCATCTCACTCACACTCCTTCTTGATTTCTATGATAAGCCCTTTCAAAAAATAAAGAAACCGATTTGCTCAATAAAAAACAAGCAGATGAAATTCATCTGCTTGTCGAGTTTAATAACCAAAGAAACCTACACCTTCAGCTTTCCAACCAACATTTACTAAACTATCACGTTCTTCTTGAGATAGCGTATAGTGATGTGCACCGGCTTTAGCAAATTTATTGTATAGACGATAAATTTGTTTTTCTCCACCTGAATAGAAGCTCGTTCCTTCAGCTTTCCAGCCCACTTTCACTAATTCATCGCGCTCTTTTTCAGAAGTCGTATAGTGATGGTCACCGGCATTTTTATTGTACAAACGGTAAACAGCTGTTCCAGCTGTAGGCGATTGCCAGCTAATTCCTTCAAACTTCCAGCCAGCTTTCACTAAATCATTTTTCTCACCTTCATGTGTCGTATAGAAATGCTCACCGCTATTTGGATTATACGTACGATAAATCGCAGTTGTTTGAACAGTAGAAGCTAGTGTTTTACGACCTTCAATTTTCGCTGAGATTTGTTGTTTGTTAGCTGTTAACGCTTCGATATACCCAATAAATGTTTCGGTATCTGGCGCCATCGCCCCAACTAATTCTCCTTTAGTGAATGCTGTAAATCCATCACCGCCACCATATAAGAAGTCATTGATCACCACTTTATATACATCATTATCGTTGATAGCTTGACCATCTTTTTTCATCATTTTATCAACAATATAAGGATGAGTCGCATCATCTGGATTTTCTTTAACTGTGTAAGTGAAACCTGATTGTTGTAGGAAATAGCCATTGCTCTGACCTGTTGTGGCATCATAGCTAAATGTTTGCTGATTTAAGGCATCACGCAATTGTGCACCTGACATTTTGACAACTTGCATAATGTTTCCAAACGGTTGGACTGCTTGAGCAGCTCCCCAAGTAATCGTGCCATCTGCAGCTACAGCTAAATCTGCTCGTATCCCACCATTATTTGTAATCGCAAAATCCGCACCCGGTGCTCCTTCTTGATTGGCCATGTAAACTTGAGCATCCGTAATCAGATTTCCAACTGGTGACTCTCCTAATTCATTGACACTACGCGTAATTGCTTCTGCAGTAGCCGCTTGTCCAATCTTTTCTTCAGTTACTGTTTTCACACGATTAGACGCATCGTCAACGATAGCTTGAACCGTTTGATCAGGTTGAACTATCCCACCTGGTTTGACGGGATTAACAGTAGCTGTTGGTGTTGCAACAAAATCTTGTGTAGTTGTATCATATACACCTTGTAAATCGATATAGCCTTTACCTTGTGAAGTCGATTGAACCACACGAGTATTCCCAACTACCGCATTTGTATAAACATGATTGTGACCTGCGAAATAAGCATCTACATGGTTATTTGGATACAATTGGTTCACTTTATTAATAATGTCCACCGTTTCGCCTGCTGCCGTATTTTCACCAGTTTGTGTTGATGGTGTATGGCCTAATACAATAATTGCATTGACTTTTTCATTTTCGACTAATGCTTGTGCACTTTTTGCCACAGCTTCAGCTGGATCAGTGAACGTATATTCTTGATGATTTGCAGCTAGTACTAAGTTTGGAATTTCAGTCGTTACGACACCGATAAAGCCAATACGTACTTTTTCACCATTTGCATCATATTCTTTGACGGTATAGTCTTTCCAACCAAATGGATTTGATCCATCTGTTTTATTTTTGACGTTTGCAATCACAACATCATATTTCCCAGCTAATTGATCTTGTGTAAAGTCTTTGTTATATTGATTGACGATATCGTAAAAGTTGTCACTTGCACTTGGAGCAGCGCCAATTAAAATACGATTGTATTCAGCTAACCCTTCATCAAACTCATGGTTTCCAAGTGTCCCAACCGAAAAGTCCATTGCTTGTAGCACACGCATCGTAGGCTCATCTTGCAATAAACCAGAGTTCGCTGGGCTTGCTCCGACCATATCTCCAGCTTGCACACGTAAAGACACACCACCTTGATGCTGCGTTTCAAAATCTTTAGTCGCTTGGTTAAAATACCCTGCTAATAATGCTGCAGTTCCCGCACCACTTGTTTTATTTCCAGAACCATCATAATAGCTACCTGTAGTACTTAATGCTCCATGAAAATCATTAATCCCCAAAATTTGAACTGGAACTTCAGCTGCATCTACTGATGGTGCTTGTGCTGCAAATACTCCTAGTCCTAATACAGCAGAAAACATGAACAATCCTTTACTCGTCTTTCTCACACATAACCCTACTTTCTTTTAATTAGAAGTTTGTCTTCGATTCACCTATAGATTACCTGTTCCGCAACAAAATCTCAATACTTTTTTCATATTTTATTCACATTTAACAAAAAATCATTCGTTTATTATCCGCTTACTTTTTTTAAAAGGCAAAAAAAACACCGTCCAAATAATAAAAAGTGAACGATGCCTTCGATAATTATGGTAAGATATTGCCTGCTGCACGATAGATCTCGTACCACTCTTCGCGTGAGAGTACGATCTCAGATGCTTTGGCAATTTCCTTGATACGTTGCGGATTCATAGTACCAGCAATGACTTGCATGTTTGCTGGATGACGTAAAATCCAAGCTGTTGCAAGCCCAGTCGCTGTAATATCATGTGCTTGAGCAATTTTGTCAAGAACGTGATTCAACTCTGGGAATTTTTCATTTCCAATAAAGACACCTTCAAAAAAGCCATACTGATAAGGTGACCAAGCTTGAATCGTTTGATCATGTAAACGAGAGTAATCTAGAATACTTCCATCATGATCGATACTCGCTTCATCTTGCATATTGACATGAATCCCCTGATCAATCATACCGGTATGTTTAATTCCAAATTGTAGTTGGTTTGCCATGATTGGTTGGGCTAAATGTTTTTTTAGCAACTCAATTTGCATCGGTTTTTGATTGCTCACACCAAAATAACGAACTTTCCCCTGTGCTTCTAACTGATCAAATGCTTCTGCTACTTCCTCTGGCTCAACTAAAGTATCGGGACGGTGCAATAATAAAGCATCCAAATATTCCACGCCTAAACGACTTAAACTCGCATCGACTGATTCAATAATGTGTTCTTTTGAAAAATCAAAAAAGCCTTTACGAATCCCACATTTACTTTGAATAAAAATATCTTCACGAGAAAATGAAGCTTCTTTTAACGAACGACCAAAAATACTTTCGCATTCACCTTGCCCATAAATATCCGCATGGTCTACAAAATTGATTCCTTGCGCCACTGCTTCTTCGATAACAGCAGTTGGATTTTCTGCATTAACTAACCGCATGCAACCTAAAATCACTGCTGAAACTTCTTGTCCACTACTTCCAAAAGGTACTTGCTTCATATTATTCCCTCCAACACCAAGATGATTTTATTTTACCATACTTTTTGAAAAGGGTTTCTTTTGACGGCTGTTTTCTTGCCAAATAAAATATAAAATCGGAAAATAATTAAACAAAAAACTAACACGTTGCCATAAGCCTAATTGGCCGAATATCACGGTTTGTTGTAATGCTGGGATTCGAGCGAATGCATACACTAGTGCAAAGAGAACACTTAAGCCAAAAAAGCCAAGATATACACGGGTTTGCTGTATATTTGGTTTTCGTTTAGTAAATAAAGCAGCACACAAAGGAAACACGAAGAATCCTGTATACCCAACACCAGATCCCACATTATGTACCCAAGTTGAAAAATTCCAAGTTGCTTCATGTGTATCGACACTAAATAAGCCTGTAAAAATACAATCTCCCACTCCATACAAAGCGATGGAAAGTACCAATAACCATGCAGCTACTTTTGATACTGGTCGTGCAACTTGATAAAGGTAAGGCAATCCCAAACAATAAAAACTTCCCGCAACCACTGACCAAATCAAAAAAGCTGTTCGTACAGGACTTCCCACATCTCCAATCAAACTCATGACGTCCTTAAATTGATTTACTGTCGGATCAAATAATCCTAGAACATAAGGAGTTAAAAAATCACTGATCACACCAATCAACAAACAAATACGACTAAATTGTTTCATGCTATTTTCTCCTCTTCTACCAGTTCTTCCTTGTCTGTGTGAAATAAAATCTCTTTGACTTTCGGAAATTTTTTCATTAAAAAGAAAAGATAAAACAAACTCGATGCACCGTACAATGCCCAAGCATACCAACTATCTGATTTTTCTTCTAACCCTTGAAAACGATAAATGCTAAATAAATCATTTAATAATTCTTCATATAAGTGATGAGTCAGATCTTCTTGCTGTGTCAAAATCACAATTTGAATAAATACTTGAACAAAAAAGATCGCAAACCAGCCGTATAAATAATGATGCCCTCCTTTGACTAGCACTACCTTTTTATAAATTTTTCGTTCTTTTCCATCTTCATAGAAATAATAAACAGGCGTTAGTTCTTGCAAGATATTCGAATATCTTGCTTGATAATAGCCAACTAATGCTCCAGCAATAATCGCAATCCCTAAAATCAACCAACTTTTTTGCGACGGCTCAAATACTAAAAACACTTGGATCAATGAAAATCCCGGCAAAAAGAAATACGTAAACTTTTTTACTACACTAAACTCAAACTGTTCTCGAATAAAATAAAGCAATAATAGAAAAATTAGAATCGCCATTGTTTCACTTCCTTTTTTTCTTTAACGATACCGATTTTCAGTTGAGAATGCAAAGAAAAAAAGAAATCTGACGGGAGTCTGTCACAGACTCTAAAAAATCGGATACACATTGTTTCCAAAGTAACTTCTCTTTAAAATAAGCCAAATAATTACCGAAAAATGTGAAGCTGTTATCGGAATTATTCGGCTTATTTCACAGTCATTTTTTATCTAACGTAAAAAGTTTGGATTCATGAATGCTGGTGATGGATAGTGGTAGAATCCTTCATTTGTACTGATTCCTAATTTATTTTGGTCGATGAATTCTTTTTTCACACGATCTGCTAATGGTTGAAGCTGTGTCTCTCCCATTTCAATGCGATGCAATAGTACATCGTATTGCGTTTTCATTCCAATCATATCGATCATACCAAATGGTCCCATCGCCATTTTAGTCGAAATCATCCAATCTTTGTCAATGGTTTGAGGATCACTTACACCATTTACCCAAAGAAACATTGCACTATCTAGTAATGGCATAATCATCGTATTTAGTACATATCCTGGTTGCTCCTTATGCAATTGAATCGGAATTAACCCGATTTCTTTAGCAAAGTTAACCACCATCTGTAAAATCTTTGGATCTGTATGTTTTTGTCCCATAATCTCTGCCGTATTATATACCCAAATCTCATTGGCAAAATGTAAAGCCAATACTTTTTCTGGACGCCCACTAATATCAGCCAACTGACTTGGTAGCATCGTTGATGTATTAGTTGCCAAAATCGTTTTTTCAGGGGCAAGTTTACCTAGTTGTTGAAATAGCGCTTGTTTAATGCTAAGTACCTCAGGAACAGCTTCGATCACTAAGTCAGCATCGGTTACGGCTTCATTTAAATCTGTCGTAAAATGTAATCTAGTCAATGCGTCTTTTGCTTGTTGAGGTGTTTGGAAATAGTTAGCATAAATCGTTTGATAACGTGACATATTTTCTTTGGCACGCTCTAAGAATTCTTGTTTGATATCGTATACCCATACTTCCTTCTCATGGTAAGCAGTTTGAAAAGCGATTTGCGCACCCAATACACCTGCGCCTGCTACTACAATTTTATTGATTGTCATATAAATTCCTCCTCTTTGATCATTAATTCACTTGGAGTATAGCGCGCTTTATTTCTTGCGACAAAAGAAAACCAAATTTTTACGATAAAATAACTTACAATATATAGTTTCACCCTATTAAATCTTATTTTTATTTCAGAAAAAAAAACATTCGAATATCTTAAGAAAGTTTAACGATTCTTACAATCGACCCTACAATAATGTAAGAATTACGCTTACTATAAAAAAAAGCTATAACTAGATTAAGTAAATAGCTATTATTTTTATTTTAAAATTTTTGTTACACTTCTTCTAACACATAAACAGGGGGAAAAATATTATGACAACAGATCGTTTTCAATTAGTGGGTTCACTACTTAGACCAGAGGATTTATTACAATATAAACAACAAATCGAACATCGCGAGGATATTCAATACCCTTTTTATGAGGACTTTGAGGGTTATCAAGAAGTTGAATCGCAAGCGATTGAAGCGATCGTGGAAAAACAAAAGGCTGAAGGAATCAGTATCGTCACAGATGGAGAACTATCAAAATCTATGTGGCATCTAGATTTTTTATGGGGATTTGATGGGATCGAGCGTTTTATCGCAGACAATGGGTATTCTTTTGAAGACTTAGACGGTGGTGATTTTGAAACGAGAAAAGATATTGGAATCCGCATTACCGCACCACTCTCAGGAAAAAATCATCACTTTATCGAAATTTTTAAAGCCGTTCAAGCACAAGCCAAAGATACACCAACAAAAATCACTGTCTGGGGTGCGGCTCATGCATTTACTGAATTGGTCGTTTTCAATCAATTATTTGGACCCGATCAAGTCTACAAGACTAAAGCTGACTTAAAACTCGCTGTCTTAAATGCTTACAAAGAATTTTTAGATGAGTTTGCTAAAGTGGGCGGAAAAATCGTTCAATTCGATGACTGTTTATGGGAGTTATTTGCAGAAGACAATGAGAAAAGCTTTTTTAAAGCTGGCACAAAAGGCTTGGAAGATTTAGCAGATGAGTTTGTAGCAGTAAATAATGAGATTATCGATTATGCGCATCAATTAAATTTAGAAGTTTGGACACATAATTGTCGCGGAAATTATCAAAGCCGTCATGCTTCTAATGGCACGTATCAAGCGATTGCAGAAAAATTTTTACGTGATCAACATTATGATCGCTTCTTTTTAGAATGGGATGATGAACGTGCAGGGGATCTTGAAGCTTTGAAAGTGTTGCAAGATCGTCCAGAAACAGAAGTTGTCCTTGGTCTACTTTCTAGTAAGACCAATCATTTAGATGACGAAGAACGAGTCTTTCGTTTATTAGACCAAGCAAGTAGTATTTTACCTAAAGAACGGCTATACCTTTCGCATCAATGCGGTTTCGCTTCTTGTGATTGCGGAAACGAATTATCCCATGAACAACAATGGGCGAAAATCAAACAAGGACAAAAAATCGCTGCTACCTATTGGGGCGAATAAAAGCAAAAAAGGGGATGTGACAAACTATTGTCACATCCCCTTAAAATTGCATAAATAATATCCCAGAAGTAGTTCCTTCGACTGGTTTCTTATAGCTGATTGCGTCTCTTTCTTGTTTATGAAAAAGTCAATAATGGTATCGAATATTCAATTGTTGTGATTGGCTGTTGTGCACTTGTTGCAATCACTATGACCGTCGGATCTTTATGTTGATTTATAATGTCTTTACGATCCATCGTTCCAATCTCTACACCTTGCTCGACTTTATCTCCTACGTTTATCTTTAACTCAAAAGGCGATCCATTCAACTCGACAGTTTCGATTCCCATATGAACTAAAAGTTCAAATCCTGATTCATCACGAATACCAAATGCATGTTTTGTTGGCGCGACCATTACAATTTCACCACTGATCGGTGCCTTAATCAAGTTAGATTCAGGATAGATTCCGAATCCTTCACCAATCAATTTATTTGAAAATACTGGATCATTGACTTCTTCAAGCGGTACAATTTCTCCTTCGACTGGAGGTAACACTTGATATGTGCTGACCGTTTTCTTGTCTGCTTGAGAAATTGTCTTAGTCGATGTCGTTGCTTTTTTTAATACAAATAATTGTGTCAAAATAAAGGCCAAGATAAATGTTCCTAAACCAACAATGATGTAAACACTTAGTTGATAAGGACTATAAATATACATTAGAGGGGATAGTAATACAGCCAAACCATAGCTGTTCGCTTGAATCCCGAGTAACGAGAGTACCATTCCACCTAATGCGGAACTTACGACCATCACACCAATCGCTCTCATTCCTGTACGCATCACCACCCCGAATAAGGCTGGTTCACTCACTCCTAAAATTTGTGTTGCAGTAGCCGAGATCCCTGCTGTTTTGAATGCCTGACTTTTACTTCTTAGCGCAATAGCTAAACAAACAGCCGCATTGGAAAATCCGTACATCGCACAAACGGTAATCAGTGGATTAAATCCTGTTGAAGCAATCAAAGATGTCTCAATCGCAATAAACATATGGTGCATCCCCGTCATGACAGCAATCGGATATAAGAACCCAATAATTAATCCTCCAATACCAAATGGAAGATGCAAGAACCATTCGATAGCTTTAATGGCTTGTGACTCAAATCCATGGACGATCGGCCCTAAAATAAATAATGCTAAAAAAACCGACAGTAAAATAACTACAAATGGCGTAAAAATCAAATCCATAGAATTCGGCATTACTTTACGTAATTTTTTCTCTAGCATTGCGCCTAGAATCCCAGTGATCAATGCTGTCAAAATAGATCCTTGATATCCAACCAAGGGAATAATCCCGAATGCTAAAATAGGTTCGGCAGTACCATTGGCCACTGCATATGCATTAGGAAGTGCTGGTGAAACAAGCATTAGTCCAATCAAAAATCCGATAATCGGTAGACCACCAATTTTTTTAAAAGCTGACCAGCAAATAAAAGCAGTTAAAAAACCAAAAGCTGTGTCCGTGAGTACAGTTAAAATCGCCGTAAACCACTGAGGGATGTCCGCAGCAGTAGCATTAAACAACCCCAAAACTTGTTCATTTAAAACAACACCTTTTAGTCCAAGAAATAAACCTGTGGCACCTAAAATAGGAATAATCGGTACAAAAATATCTGCAATATTTCGAATCGCTACTTGTAATCCTGATGCAGATTGTCTAGAAATATCATCTTTATTGCGTTCTGTAAATTGGTACTGAGCCGTAATTTGCTCGTATACCTTATTAACGATACCTGTTCCTAAAATAATTTGATACTGTCCCGCATTGAAAAACACGCCTTTTACTTGATCGATCAATTCCACTTGACTATCATCGATCGCATCACGATCACGAACTTCTAGACGTAATCTTGTCGCACAATGCGTCATCGACTCAATATTCTCTACGCCAACAGCCTCAATGATACGTTCTCCGATTTCTTTATAATCTATCGTCCCCATTTTATCTTTCCTCCAATACTAATGCTTGATATGGTGCTAATCTTCCATTTTTACTAGTAGAATAGTTGGATAACAAATACAATGCTTCAGATGGTAAGTCAATATCGATCGTTTTACTGGATAAGTTCACATAGATCGTGACTGTTTTATCTGCTTTTCTTTGGTAACAAACCACTTCCGGATGAACCATTTTAAAGTTGATTTTTCCATAAATCAATGTCTGGCTATACGAAGAATGATTTCTTAATGCAATCATATGTTTATAGTAATGATATACTGAAGTACTATCTGTAAGCTGATTTTTTAATGTAATCGTTGAAGAAACTTGTGCTAGATCAAGCCATGGTTCAACCGTTGAGAATCCTGCAAATGGACGATCATCCCATTGGAAAGGTGTACGACTGTTATCTCTAGAACGTAGATTGACAAAATGTAGGGCCTCTTTTTTTGAATATCCCTCTAACAACGCTCGTTTATAATTATCGATGCTTGAAACATCATCAAATGCATCAATCGTTTCTCTTTTAGCGTTTACCATCCCAATTTCTTGACCTTGGTAGATAAAAGGAGTCCCTCTTAAAAAGAAGAATAATGTGCCCAATGCGGTGGCCCCAATATTATTTTGAAATTTTGGATCACGGATATACTTAGACAATGAACGAGGTTGGTCATGATTTTCTAAAAAATTTGCTCCCCAACCATTTTTTTGTAACTCTTCTTGACTTATTTTCAGAAGTTCAGTGAGTTCTGATACTTTCCAATCACGTTGTCGAAACCATTCGCTACCATTTTCTACATCTATGTCGGCATAATGAAAATCGAATATCATATCAAAATAGCCTGTTTCACCTATGAACTGGTCGTATTCAGCATACGTCACGCCTGGAGCTTCACCCACAGTTACACAATCAAAGTGTTGGAACGTTTTCTCATTTAATTCTTGTAAAAATACTTCGATTCCTGGACGGTTTCTGCCCTTATGCTTCACGCTGGCTAAACCATCTGCCCCATCTACAGGTGCATTTTCATAGTCTTGATCCTTTTTTATAAACGTAATCGAATCAATTCGAAATCCTGCGATACCTTTGGCCAACCACCAATTGACCATATCATAAATTTCTTGACGTAAAATTGAATTTTCCCAGTTTAGATCTGGTTGACGTTTATCAAATGTATGAAAATAGTACATATTGTCTTCGTTTGCTACTTTTTCCCATACACTACCACCAAATATCGAGCGCCAATTATTAGGAACTTGTCCTTTTTTTCCTTCTTTAAAAATATAATACTTTCGATATGGACTATCAGGATTACTCAAAGCTGCTTGAAACCATGGATGTTGATCAGAAGTGTGATTAACTACTAAATCTAAAATAATTTTAATGTGGTAGCTATCTGCAACTTCAATCAACTGATTCACATCATCCATCGTCCCAAATTCTTCTTGGATTCCTTTAAAATCACTAATATCGTATCCATTATCGACCATTGGAGACGAGAAAATCGGACAAATCCATAACATTGTAATACCTAAATCAGCTAGATAAGGTAGTTTTTCAATAATTCCTCTAATATCTCCAATTCCATCTTGATTGCTATCGTAAAAACTTTTAGGATAAATTTGATACACTACGGCTTCTTTCCACCAATTTGCTTGTTTGTCCATTTTGTTTCCTCCTTGTGGTATCGATTTCATAAAGTTGAAAAACAAAAGTCTTAAACTGACTTTCGTTTAATCAATTTCAAGACTAAATGCTCTTCTTTGATATGGTATTTTTTTTCTTCGATTTTTGCTAACAAAAGATTCGTAGCTTCTTCTCCTAACCCTTTAACCGGTTGCTCGATCGTCGTTAAAGGAACAGCTAATAAATCTGAATACGGTTGATTGTCAAAACCCAAGATTGCTAAATCAGCTGGAATTGATTTACCCGCCTCTAGATATACTTTCAGCACGCCACTAGCTACTTCGTCACTACTTGTAAAAATAGCATCAGGCTGTTTAGCTGTAGGCATAGTCAATAGTTTTCGAGCGACGTTCTCTCCATCTTGTTTCGTATGGACTTGTTTAAAAATCCAATCTTTTTGAATCGACAGCTGATGTGCATGCAATGCGCGTTCAAATCCTGTTGTTCTAGCATTTCCATGCCCACCATTAACCAAAGTACCACCTGTACAGTAGGAAATTTTATGATATCCTTTTTTAATCAGATACTCTGTAGCATTAAATGTGGCTTCTTCTTGTCTAGTAAACACTTGCGGCAATCGACTATCCCGAATCTCCTCATTGCACAACACGATTGGACCATAAGTCAAATATTGTTCGATTGTTTCAATTTTTCCTTCAACAGAACACAAAATCACACCGCTTATCACATGTTGCTTCAATAGCTCCAACATTTTTAACTGGGCATGCTCATCGTCATAGGTTTGCATGATCAAAACTTGATACCCTTGTTTTTTTGCTTGTTGTTCAATCGTATCAATCAAGTAAGAAAAAAACGGATTCGTCAGTCTTGAAACCACCACGCCGATCATAGTATTTTTTTTAGAGCGTAACTGAGTGGCTATACTACTAGGTGTATAATCGAGTTCTAACATAGCTTGCTTGATTTTTTCGCGTTTCTCTTCAGAGATATAGGGATGGTTGTTTAAATATCTCGATACTGTCGCAACAGACAATCCAGCGCGCTCTGCGACTTGTTTGATCGTTGCCATATTCTCCTCCTTTATGATATCGATTTCATAAGTGTATGTTACTCCCGACTCGCTTTTTTGTCAATAGAAAAAACCACTATTTTATTAGTGGTTTTGAGATTTATAAAATGACTAAATTTTCGTATTTAACAACTTGCTTTTCTTGTTCTGCTTCCATTAAAACGACTGCCGTATTGACTAGTAACGCATCGATTGTTCCAACCGCTGCTTGAGAGTTAGCGACTACAGATACTTTTTGTCCTACATGAAACGCCTCGCCTTTTTCAGAAGGAACAACCTTTTTCCAAGTATTAAATACCATAATTTAGACCTCTCCTTAAATGTTTTATCTTATTAAAAAAACACGATTCAAGAACCTTGAATCGTGTTGAATAAGTAAGTTTTAGTTTTTTTGGATGTTTGTTGCTTGAAGACCACGTTGACCTTCTTCAACATCGAAAGTCACTGCTTGACCTTCTTCTAAAGTTTTGAAACCTTCACCTTGGATTGCTGAGAAGTGAGCAAAAACATCTTGTCCGTCTTCTTTAGTGATAAATCCAAAACCTTTGTCTGCGTTAAACCATTTTACTGTACCGTTGTTCATAATAAAATTCCTCCTTGTGCTATGCACAATCATTTTTTTGCAATAATTTCTTGATTAAAAAAGAGGAATTTTGGTGTTGCTAAAAATTACCAATTGATTAATGTTCAAATATACTACTTCTCTATCATACAACGTTTGCACTTAAAAGTATAGGGTATACTGCTGTTTATTTTATTCTATAAGAGAAACTTAATCTTTTCGTACTCATTTTGAATCGTTTAGTTTTAATCGTATTTTACAAAATCCAAAAATAGACCTTGTGCGGGCATCGTTTCCCCTGCTTCGCTACGTACTTTATGTTCAAAAATCGTATTGATCTGGTCGATCTTCATCTGTCCTGTTCCAATTTCGACTAGTGTTCCTACAAGTATTCGGACCATTTTATGCAAGAATCCATTTCCTGTAAAGGTGAAATGGAGTTTACGTCCTTCACGCTCGATGCGAATGTCCTCTATTGTACGTACAGTTGATTTTTTCGTCTTTTTCAAAGCCGAGAAACCAGCAAAATCGTGAGTACCACATAACAATGCGGCAGCTTTTTGCATGGCATCGAGGTTTAATGTTTCTGGATAATGGTAGCTATAATGGCGCTCAAACGCTGAGGGAATCGGATCATTCCATAGATAATAGCTATATGTCTTTCCTTTTGCATTGTAGCGAGCATGGAATCGTTCCGGTACTTCTTCAACTTTTTTGACAACAATGTCTTGTGGTAGATATTTATGGAAAAATTCAAGCATCTCTGTTAGGTCACCTGTGTAATTCGTTTTAAAATTTGCAACTTGATTTAACGCATGTGTCCCTGCATCGGTCCGACCGGAACCTACGATCTCGATTGTTTCTCCTGTCAACTGCTTGATAATGTTTTCGATTTTCCCTTGGATCGTTTTATCAGTGTTCCCTAAGCGTTGCCACCCTTGATACCGAGTACCATCATATTCAATCGTCATTTTAATATTGCGCATTTCTTTCCCTCAATCTATTTAGATTTAAAAAAACAGTAGACTTGGCTACTGTTTTTCAATATATTCGGTTTAGTATAGCAATATTTGTTCACTTAAGCAATTAAGCTTCTTGAAGATTCGCTACTTGCAGATCTTCTAATAAGACTAGCGCCGGTAACTCATTTAACTCTTGGATCTCAACCACTGCTGTACGCTCTAAAATCGTACGTACTCGCACATGATATGATTCTTCTTGTCCAATCACTTTCGAAAAATAAATCTCATTTTTTTGAATTTCATGCATCATGATTTCCTCCTCTCGTTCTTCACAAAAAGGAGTGTAACATACCATATAGTCATATTATGACTAGTTACATAAAAAGCGAGCCATTTTACTCTATTTTTTGCAAAAAAAGATGATTTTATGACAAATTATTCTGACTGTCTTATTTACGCTAACACCTTTTTATCGCTAGAGTAAAAGCGAGTGGATACTTTCACTTAAGCGCTTAGCTGCACCCTCACCAGCTTTTTGATCGTAATACTTTTGAAATCGTTCATCTTCTAAATATAAATCAGCAAGTTGTCGATGATAATCTTTATTATAATATGGCGTGTAGTGCTGCAACCATTGTTTATGCAATGCTACGATTTGTGTTTGCTCATCAAGAGATAGTACTTGATTTTTGAGCAATACCATCAACTGTTGCTCGATTGCTTCAGCTGTTTGAAAATCATGTTCTGCTTTTTTTTCTAAGTGTTCAATTGTCTTATTAACGATAGCTTCTCCGTATTTCGTACTACTTTCTGCTTGATACTCTTGCTGTTGGATAAGTTTTTCTTCTTTCAATCCAATAAATTTTTCCTGGTCGTTCATCTGAACATCTCCTTTTTGATAAGCAATCGTTTTTTCCAATGTGTTTAACTGCAATTCGATTTGCTGTTTCATTTGTTTCAGCGCTTGATATTGCTGTTCAAATAATATAAGTTGGGTAGTTGTGGGTTGATCAAGTAATTGTTGGATCTGCTGTAAAGAAAATCCAAGTTTTTTGTAAACTAAAATTTGTTGTAAACGGTCGACCTCTTTCGTACCATATAGTCGATATCCAGCACTAGTACGGGTCAAAGGAGATAATAGCTTAATTTGATCATAATAACGTAACGTCCTGCTACTTACTCCAGACAAAGTCGCGAGTTCTTTAATGTTATATTTTTCCATCGTCTTCCTCCTTTAGTTTGAGCATACACCCTAACGTTACGTCAAGGTCAATAAAAAAATAATATAACGTTTATGTAAGGTGAGTTTACAGTTTTGTTCGTAGTAATTTTACGTTTCTGAGCGTATTATATAGACATAGAAGTGATGCTTTCATCCCCTTGAAGCATAAGTTATATAAGCCCCCAACTTATATAACTACGATTAGTTTTTCTAATTTATCACTTCCTCCATATAACCCGTACCCAACTCCCTAAAAAAAGGGTACAAAAAAACGTCATGAGTCCCCCTCATGACGTTTTTTTTAGCTTCTTAAGCCTCTTCCGCGTTCAATTAAATAAAAGCTTGCTGTATATAATACAAGGATGAACAATACTAAGATTCCTAATGAAATCCAAATATTAACATCGATCGTCCCTAAAAAACCATAGCGAAATCCTGATACCATGTAGACAATCGGATTGATTTTTGAGACAGCTTGCCAAAAGGGAGGCAACATTGTCACTGAATAAAAGACACCACCTAAATAAGTCAATGGTTGCAATACAAAAGTCGGCACGATCGAGACATCATCAAACGATTGCGCAAAGATTCCATTTAGTAATCCCGCCAATGAGAATACGATAGCCGTCATAAGAACAGTTACAATGACGATAGCCCAAGAAAAAACATGTAAAGGAACAAAAAATAACGAAATCAAGGTTACTAATGCTCCTACTAAAATACTACGACCTAAACCTCCAAAAATAAATCCCCAAATGATCACGTGAGTCGGTACGGGCGCTACAAGTAATTCTTCAATATTTTTTTGAAATTTTTGCGAAAAGAAAGAAGAGGCGACATTTGAATAAGAGCTTGTAATTACAGACATCATGATCAAACCTGGTACGATGAACTCCATATAAGAAAAACCACCCATTTCTCCAATACGGCCACCAATTAAATTACCAAAAATGATGAAATATAACGATGTCGTAATCACCGGCGGTACGAGAGTTTGTACCCAAATCCGCATATAACGATTTGTTTCTTTTGCTGCCAAACTTTTTAATGCTGTTAAATAAAGATTAAACATGATCTGCCTCCACTTGCTTGTCTTCTGTGATTTTTAAAAACAACTCTTCTAAGCGATTTGATTTATTGCGCATCGATAAGACCTTAACACCTTGCGTAGACAATTGTTCAAAGACATGATTGACACCTTGATTACGTTCGACTTCGACTTCTAGTGTTCGCTCATCTTCAAACTGATGTGCATATCCAGTAATGACTGGTTTCGTATCAAAAGGTTCCAAATCAAAGATAAACGTTTCATATTGTAATTTAGCAAGCAATTCTTTCATACTTGTATTTTCAATAACTTGACCTGATTGAATAATCCCAATATTACGACAAAGCATTTCTGCCTCTTCCAAATAATGTGTTGTTAAAATAATTGTCGTTCCTTGTTCATTTAATTCACGTAAGAACGTCCACATTTCACGGCGTAACTCAATATCTACACCCGCTGTTGGTTCGTCTAAAATCAATAGTTTCGGTTCGTGCATCAATGCACGCGCAATCATCAAACGTCGTTTCATACCTCCTGAAAGCATTCGTGCTCTCTCGTTACGCTTTTCCCATAGATTGGATTGTTTCAAATACTTTTCGCTACGACGCAAAGCTTCTTTTCTCGGTACACCGTAATATCCAGCTTGATTCACTACGATTTGTTGCACTGTTTCAAACGGATTAAAATTAAATTCTTGCGGTACTAAGCCAATCTGTTGTTTTGCTTTCACTAGATCTTTATCTAGGTCATATCCAAAAATCGTCACGCTACCTGCAGTTTTGTTAACTAAAGAGGTCATGATTCCAATTGTTGTCGATTTTCCTGCTCCGTTTGGTCCAAGCAAGGCATAAAAATCACCTGCTTCAACTGTCAAATCAATTCCTTTTAGCGCTTCTACTCCAGATGCATAAACTTTTTTCAGTCCTTTTATTTCTAGTGCATAGGTCATATGTGTGCTCCTTTATTCGATTCATTATTGTTGCTCAATGTGCTTAGATCATGTAATACATTCACCATTGCTTCTTCATGAAGTTTATAATAATGCCAAGATTTGCGTTTTTCCACACTTACAAAACCTGCTTGTTCTAAAATCTTCATATGATGAGAAAGCGTTGGTTGAGTAAATTCAAAATGTGGCAAAATCTCACAAGCACATTTGGCTTCTTGTTGTAATAACGTCAAAATCTTACGTCGATTTGGATCCGTTAATGCTTTGAGTCTGATTGAAAGTAACTCATGTTCCATATCCTCGCCTCCATATCGATAACAATCTATATCACTATAAAGAACTTTAATTTTTTTTGCAAGAAACTTGTATTTTTTCAAGAAAAAGATGAGCTTGTGATAGCAGTCGATAGTCTCAAGACTTCAGTCAAAAAAAGAATATTCTAGAACAACGTTTATTCGATGTTTAGGGGTGTAACAGATTTCTATCACACCCCCATATTGCTTATTTATTGACTAAATCTTTTTTTGTATAACGAGCATAACCGCCTAATAAAAACAAAGCTCCTAGACCAACTAATCCAATACTATAATAAATAGAAAGAGAATCTGTGATTAGTTTACTAGGCAACGTTCGGTGAATAAATGACCAGTTTTCTAACCAAGCAAAGGTATCCGTCAAGGCAGATAAGATTCCTATCAAGTAAATACCAAATACGATTCCTAGACTGATCCCTATACTCTGGCGATTTGATTTTAGCCAACTAGATAAGAAAAAACCGATACTGATCAATAGCCATAAAACGACCAGTTCTTGTCCAAAGATCAAACTTAATTTTTGAATGATTTGATTGGTATGATCACTTGTTGCTTTAAACCACACTGTCGCTCCTAATGCATTAAGAAAAGCGATTAACCAAAAAAGGGCACTGTTTACTAAGACCAACCCAACCTTTTTAACGAAAATCTCGCTTCGAGTAATCGGTAGCGCATATAAAAATTCAATCGTTCCATCGGATTCTTCTTTGATCAATTCCTGTGTGCTGTTGAGCAATACGAAACAGCAAGCTGCTAAAAATAAGTATTGGAAATAATAAGCAAAAAAACCGATTGCTGTTGTAAAACTTGCAATTCCGCTTCCTTCAATATTAAATGTTTTTAATAGCGCAGGTGATAAACTATCGACTTTCCCATTGACCAACTCACTAAAGGCGGATGTATGCATTTGAGGATAGATTGCGGAAAATCCCCAGATGACTAATGTAAAGATAATCGTCCAAATCACCAGACTTTTTAGCATTTGTCGCCACTCTAATTCGATGATCATCCCCGCTCCTCCTTATCTTCATACAGTGTTAAAAAGCGGTCTTCTAATTCAGGCTCAGTAATAGTAAACTGGCGAATTTCTTTTTGGACTAATAAAGAAAACAATGGTTCTCGTTTCCCATTATACCAAAGCCTTACGGTATGTTGATCTTGTTCTAATACCTTAGCATTAATCCGTTTGAAAGCATCGATTGGTAAATGATCCCCTGTAATAGAAATGATCATACCTTCTTGTTCTTGATTAATCTCTTCAATAGTAACGATTTTTCCCTCTTTAATGAATGCTGCTCGATCTGCTTGTCGTTTTATCTCAGTTAAATCATGACTGGATAAAAAAATTGTCATGCCATTTTGACGATGACGAGTCAATTCTTCATAGAAACGATGTTGCATTAATGGATCTAATCCATTTGTTGGCTCATCTAAGATCAATAATCTAGGAGTGGTCAGTAACCCACAGGCTAAAGCTAATTTCTTTTTATTTCCTAAGGAGAGCTGATTCATTTTTTTTGTAACGTCCATTGAGAATAACTTGATGTAGTAGGCAAACTGCTTTTCTTGCTCGATTTTAGACAGCTGATAACTATTGGCTACGACACGCATGATTTGTAGACTTGTCAAATTTGAATAAAAGCGCACATCGCTCGACACGTAACTTGTACACTGACGAATCTCTTTAGCCTTTTGATGGTGATCCATTGCAAAGATCTCGACTGTACCTTGATCTGGTTGAATAAAATCAAGCATCGTTTTGATCGTTGTCGATTTTCCAGCACCATTTGGACCGATAAATCCAAATACTTCTCCTTCTTTAACGGTAAACGAAACGTCTTGAATTGCAGGTTTTTGCTGATAGAACTTTGAAATATTCTGTACATTAATTGCATTCATAGCGGTCACCCCTTTTATTTAGTATACAACAACACCCCCTTTCTAAAAAATGAAAGAGGGTGTTATCTTATAATTCAAATGGTAAAATTTGGCGTTGTTCATGTGACTCAAATAGTCGTTCGATCAAAGCCAGTACACGTCTTACTTCGTCATTTTTCACAATAGGTTCTTCACCGTGTAAAATAACGCGGTAGACATTTTCATAAAACGACGCTTCTGGTTTAGTTGGTGTCTTGATTTCATCACTCGTCGTTGCTTCTTCAGATGGAGGCGCCATCGTCTTCGTCAAACCAGCACCTGCTTTTATTGGGATCAAATGATGATGATCGATCGTTCCTGTTTGCGATACGATTTCACCAGATAAATCCCAACCATCGATGCGCATCGTGCCTTCAAATCCTTTGACATACCAACGTGGTAATGTCACAAAATTCGTCGTCCCGACTTCAACGATAGCGCGTGTCCCATCTTCAAAGTAAAGATACGCAAGAAATCCATCATCAACTTCATTACCTAAAACGAAACTTAGATCCGCCATCACAGAAATCACTTTAGAATCGATTAGATAAAGCAATTGATCTAATAAATGAACTCCCCAATCAAGTAGCATTCCACCACCATGCTTTGCTTCATGGCGCCAGTCACCAGGAATACCATTTGCGCCTTGCACACGTGATTCAATTTGAAAGATTTCCCCGATTTTCTTCGTGTGATACAGCTCTTTTACCGCAAGAAAGTCTTCATCCCAACGTCTATTTTGATGTACGATAAATTGACGATCTTCTTTTTTTGCTGTTGCGAGAACCTGGTCTAGTTCTTTTGTCGTCATCATCACTGGTTTCTCACAAATCACATGTTTTTTTGCTTGCAATGCTTGAATCGCTAATTTACAGTGACTATCATTAGGCGTTGCAATCAAAACGACATCGATCAGTGGATCTGCAATCAACTCTTCTACGGATTCATAGACTGGGAGTCCATTTTCTTTTGCTTTAGTTTTTTTGAAGTCATCGATATCATAGATACCGCCGATCTCAAACAATTCTTTTGGAATCAATGTATGCAGATGATAGCTCCCCATCCCACCATAACCAATCAAGCCTAAATGTAATGTTTTATGCATCGTTTATCTCCTTTATGTCCACCAAAGATTCGTCGGTTGTTCTTTGATCATAATCGATTTTAAATTTGTTACTGCACGATCAAATCCTTCTGCGATCGACATCAACGGATCTTCATGTTCAATACTTAAAACATAGTCATAATCATATAGACGTAAGGCACTGATGATATTCGACCATTCTGTCATCGAATGCCCACATCCAACAGAACGAAACGTCCAAGCACGAGTCTGGACTTGATCGTATGGTTGCATATCCGTTAATCCGTACATGTTGATATTGTCTTGATCCAAATACGTATCTTTTGCATGAAAATGATGGATCGCTTGTTCTTTACCTAAAATTTTGATCGCCGCTACCGGATCGATCCCTTGCCACCATAGATGAGAAGGATCTAGATTACAGCCAATATGTTTGCCCGCTGCATCGCGTAATTTCAGCATCGTGTAAGGAGTGTGTGCTAAAAAACCACCATGAAGTTCGATTCCAATATTCACACTAGCATGCTCACACTGCTCATTGATCATTTGCCAATACGGGATCAACTTCTTTTCCCACTGGTAGTGATAGTTATCGCCATACTCAGTCGGCCATGGCAATACCGGCCAATTGACACTTGTATCGGTTGCATTCCCACCTGAAATGCCCGAAAATCCATTGACTACTGGTACATGCATTAAACTTGCCAGACGAATCGTTTTTTGTAATAGTTCATCGGCAATTTTTGCTTCTTTTGGATCAGGAGATAGTGGATTATTATGGGCACTAAAGGCACTGATCGTTAAATTTTTGTCTGCTAAACGATGAAGATATTCTGTTCTTTTTTCACTACTAGCCAATAAGGCATCAATGTCACAGTGTGCATTTCCGGGAAATCCTCCTGTACCGATTTCGATGGTTTGCAACTCTCGTTTTGCTACTTCTTCTAGCATATCGTCAAAACTTAGCTCATTAAATAATGGCGTAAAAACACCTAATTTCATTTAGTTTCCCTCGCTTTCTATACGTAATATTTCGAGTGCTCGATAATTTTTTTGTGCACTTTCTAAAGGAACATACCGCTGAAACGCTTCTTGTTCGATAATCAACCACTCCATTTCATGTTGTTTTGCCCACTTTAGATAGGTTTTGATTGGTAAAACTCCTGAAGAAATCTCGGTACTTTCAATCGGTTCTTCTTGCATATCTTTTATGTGTAGCCAGTTGATATTTTTTTGGTATTGATCCAAAAAGGCAATCACCGGATATTTAGCATAGGCTACCCAAAACGTATCAACTTCTAATGCCAAAGTAGGAACTTTTTCTAACAAGATATCAAATGCGTGTGGGGTAACATCAAATTCATGCGCGTGATTATGGTAACCTAGACGAAATGGAGTACCGACTAATTTTTCTTGGATCCTGGCCATACGTTTCGCATAGTTTCCCCACTCTTCAACCGTGTGTCCATCTAGATAAGGTACGATCAAATTATGATTGCCAATCGTCTCTTCAAAAAGAAGAACTTCTTCAAAATGCTCTTCTAATTGTTCAATCGGATAATGGGTCCCGGATACTTCTAATCCTAATTCATCTAGACACATTTTGATGTCTTCAGCGGAATGATCAAAATAGCCTGCAAATTCAACTCCATCGTAGCCAAATCGTTTAACTTGTTTTAATGTAGCTAGTAGATCTTCTTTTACGGCATCTTGAATGCTCCATAGTTGTAAACTGATTTTCATCTAACAATCACCACCCTAATTTAATTGTTCAAGGGCTACATGATGTCCATAAGTAGGGTAGACACTATCAGTTGGATTTGCCCAGTGAATCGCATTTTTGATTACGCGTCGAACTTTTTCATGGTAGTAAGAAGGATAGGTTTCATGCCCTGGTTGGAAATAGAATATTTTTCCATTCCCACGATAATACGTACATCCACCTCGAAAAACCTCTCCACCTTGATACCAATTCAAGAAAATCAATTCATCTGGTGCGGGAATATCAAAGTGCTCCCCGTACATCTCTTCTTGTTCTAGTTCGATCATTTCACCAATTCCTTGTGTAATCGGATGGCTTGGTGCAATATTCCAAATACGACAACGCTCATTGGCTTCACGCCATTTCAGATCACAAGATGTCCCCATCAATTTTTTAAAGATTTTAGAAAAATGTCCTGAATGGAGTACAATCAGTCCCATTCCTTGAAGAACACGGGAATATACGCGTTCAACGATAGCATCTGATACTTCATCATGAGCAAGATGTCCCCACCAAATCAGCACATCTGTTTCATTTAGACGCGCTTCTGTTAGGCCGTGTTCAGCTTCATCTAGCGTAGCCGTTTGGACAACGAATTCTTCTTGTAAAAAAGATTTTAGTTGTTCATGGATGCCATCTGGATAGACTTTTTTAACGTTCTCATCTGTTTGCTCATGTCGAAACTCATTCCAAATCGTAACGTGGATCATACGTGTGCTCCTTTCATCATCACTGGTTCACCCGTTCGGGCAGATTCGTAGATTGCTTCTAAAATCTCTGTCACTACCAAGGCTTCTTCTGGTTTTACAACTGGATCGGTATTATTCAAAATAGCTTGGACAAATGAGCGTGCTTCTAAAACAGCAGGATCATTCCCTTCTCCTTCATAAAAATCAACGCCACCTGTTTCAAGTTCGATTTTCTTTTCAAATAATAGACCATGATCTTCCCCATTTAAGGTCAGACCATCATTCATATCTGCTCCACCTTTTGTTCCCATCAAAGTCGTTTTTGCTTCTTTTACATCTAAACTATTCAATGCCCAACTCGCTTCCAATGAGATCGTTGCACCATTTTCCATGACCACAAATCCAAAGGCAGCATCTTCCACTGTAAATTTTTCTGGATCCCAAGAGCCCCAAGCATTGGCTGCATTTTTTATTTGTGATAGATGATGGTACGTATTGCCCACAACGTATTTTGGACGATAGTTGTTCATCATCCATAGTGTAAGGTCTAGAGCGTGTGTCCCAATATCGATCAGTGGACCACCACCTTGTGCTTCTTCATCTAAGAAAACTCCCCAAGTAGGGACTGCTCTTCTTCTGACCGCATGCGCTTTGCCCATGTAGATCTCACCTAATCCACCTTCTTGGCAGACTTCATGTAAATAAGTAGAATCTGTTCGGAAACGATTTTGATAGCCAATCGTCAATTTTTTCCCACTTTTTTTCGCAGCTTCAATCATCGCTCTTGCTTCTGTACTTGTTTTGGCCATTGGCTTTTCGCACATCACATGTTTGTTTGCCTCTAAGCTTGCAATCGTAATCTCTGCATGGGAATTATTTGGCGTGCACACGTGAATGACATCGATTTCTGTATCCGTTATCATTTCTTTGTAATCGGCATAAACAGTTGCATCCTTTGTTCCGTATTGCTCTTTTGCTTTTACCGCCCGTTCTACTTCGATATCACAAAATGCCACCAGCTCGACTTCTAAAACCTGACTTAAAGCTGGTAAATGTTTCCCATTGGCGATTCCGCCACATCCGATAATCCCTACTTTTAATGTCATAAAAAAACCCTCCGCTATCTTTTGTATGTCTTTATCCTACAAAAAATAGTGAACGGTTTCTTCCTTGATTTAAGTGGACTTATTCCCGAATATTGTCTTTTGAAATTTTAATGGTGAAATCCCAACTTGTTCTTTAAAGACATGATGAAATGTTTTCACACTATGAAAACCCGCCCGTTCTGCTACTTCGATCATCGGACATTTTTCATTGGCTAAAATATATTTGGCTTGATTGATCCGATACGTCGTTAGAAATTGTATAAATGTCTGACCAGTATGTTTTTTAAAAAAGCGAGCAAAATAATACGGACTAAATCCAACGACCTCGGCAACTTCATCTAACGTGATGGGCGTATCGAATTGTTGTTCTACATAGATAAACACTTGATTCAATCGTTCTAAAGCTTCTTGATTAACTGTAGCTTCTACAAAACTCTCTTCTTTTGTTGCATCACGTAAAGGCATTTCACGACAATACAAGACAATAATCTCAAATAATAAACTTGTGATCATATAACTATATCCACTGTTAAGTTGCACCATTTCGTCAAATAACTTAGTGAGTGTCGTCATCATCTTTTGACGAAGTTCTTCTGTCCATTCAACACTATAAAAACTAGATAATTGAAAACGGTGGATCACTTCGTTGCTCGAAATATCATAGTTCGTTCCATTGCGGATTAAGTTTAAATCAAACTGAAAGACACGTCGTTTACTGTTTGGAGAAGCTAAAAAGTAATGCGTTTCTCCGCTAGCAAATATGAATATCTCTCCTTGGTGCACTTGAAATAATCGATTTCGATAACCGATCGTAACGCTTCCTTCTACCACATGAATAATTTCGATTTCTTTATGCCAATGTGGAGGGACAACGACTTCACCTTCATTTTCAAACGCACGAAAGGGTAATGACAAAGGCCAAGTCGGAATCTCTAAAAATTCGCTCATAGATCTGCTCCTTTTCATTAAATTCTTTGCCTATTATACCATTTTTGAAGAAAACGGTTTCTATTTTTTATTTTGAAGCATCTAGTCATATGATTCACAGCACATCAGGTATACTAATATTATCTATTTCTTAAAAAGGAGCTTTACGTATGAAAAAAATTTGTCGTAAATGTGTGCAGTGTTCATTTTCCGTCTATTTACTTCTTGCGATTTATTGCTTTTTAGCGGGTATACTATTAACTTTTTTAGATTCTAGTACTTGGTGTCACACTGTGTTTTCACCACTATTTCCGATATTATTTGATACAAATTGGGTTTTTCCACTCGGTATGTTTCTTCGATATATTTCACTACTTTTTTTATTCTTTTCATTGATTTTGCTAACTTTTACCAACAAAATAGAATAACAAATATTCTTTTATATAATTTCACGAATTTCCTATACACCTAAAGTGACAAAGTGTCACTTTAGGTGTATACTAAGACCACGTTAGGTATTTAAAATTAAATTTGAGGTGAAGAAAATGGAAAATAAGACTAAACCATTTCCACATAAATGGTGGGCTCTAACTGTTTTAGCACTATCTGTTTCATTAGTAGTTATCGATGGAACAATCGTCAATGTCTCCTTACCTGTCATCATGCGTGATCTAAAATTAGATTTTACCGATGCAGAATGGATCATCACACTTTACTCTTTAATTTTTTCTGCATTATTGATTACAATGGGACGGATTGCCGATCACGTCGGTCGTAAGAAAGTCTTGATTACTGGAATTATCATTTTTATTGCTGGCTCTATTTTAGCTAGTTTTTCATCCAATATTACAACAATGCTGATTGCTCGTGCATTACAAGGAATTGGTGGGGCAGTCGTTTTGCCTACTACTCTTTCTGCAGTAAATTCGTTGTTTTTTGGTAAAGATCGAATTTTAGCTTTTGCTGTTTGGGGTTCTGTGATTTCAGGTATGGCTGCTTTAGGACCATTACTTGGAGGTTATTTTACTACGTATCTAAACTGGCATTGGATTTTTTATATCAACTTACCAATTGGCATTTTTATTATCTTAGTGGCTTTAAAAGTCTTGCCTGAAACATATGGGGAAAAAATGACAAATGGCTTTGATATTTTAGGCTTTATCTTGTCTACAGCAAGTTTATTGCTCTTAGTATTTGGTATCATCGAAGGACGTAACTATGGCTGGTGGAATGTCAAAGAAAGCCATCCAACCTTTTTAGGATTATCGATTATTCCCTTCTTGTTGGCCGCAGGCTTGATTTTGATGGCGATTTTCTTATTTTGGGAAAGTCATCTGCGGAAACAACAAAAATCTGTATTGTTAAACTTAAGTCTCTTCTCATTCAAAAGTTTTTCATTGGGGAATATCGTAGCCGGTGTTGTGGCAATCGGTGAATCTGGATTATTGTTCTTATTGCCTTTATTTTTACAAAATATTTTAAATCTTTCTCCGATGAAATCTGGTGGAATTTTAGCTGTGATGGGTGTGGGTGCCTTTTTTGCCGGAGGATCTGCTTCATTTATCGTTCAAAAAACGTCTGCTCGTTTTGTTGTTTCATTGGGGCTATTACTTGAAACGATTGGGTTTGTTGGCTTCTTTCTAACGGTCGATCCTGGCATTGCTTTATGGGTCATCATCTTATGGTTAGTGGTGTATGGTTTTGGATTAGGACTTGCTTCAGCACAGTTGACCTCGATCGTCTTACAAGATGTCCCTACGACTCAATCTGGACAAGCTTCTTCTGTTCAATCTACGATTCGTCAAATCGGATCTGCTTTAGGGATCGCTATTATCGGAACGATTTTTGTCAGCTATTTACAACACGATATCCCTTCTTCCTTAAACCAATTTGAATTAGCCCAACCAGTCCAAACGATGGTTGAAAAATCCGTTGTCGATAGTGCTGGTTCTTCGATTCCAAGTTTACGAGAAGTACCTGCTGAAAAATTAAATATCACACAAGATACGAAAACAAAAGTATTTGAAAAAATCGATGCTAAATTTACAACCAGTGTAGGCAAAACGATTGGAATTTCATCTTTAGTAATGCTTTTGAGTTTCTTCTTAACATTTGGACTAAACAAAAAGAAACGTAAAGCTTAAAAAATAGCCTCCTTCACAATGAAGGAGGCTATTTTTGATTGAGGTAGTTCATCGTTTTCGGTATAAGATAACGTAAATGCCACCAAATCAGTAAAAAGAAACAGCTAGGAACGATCCAATTGATCCAAGGAATTTCATAGTGTGCAAAACGATTCACGATATACGTCGCATACCAACTACAATAAATACTTAAAGAAAGATCGCGAAAATAGTAGATTTTTCGTTGTAGTTGTTTTTTTAATTGAATGTCATATTTTAGGGCAAAATTTTGTGGGTCAATCATTAAAGTAATCAACGTGCCAAAAATACCAAGCTTTCCAGTGCGATCAGCGGCTAAAATAAAGAAAGATAGAATCATGACCAGTGGGATATATTTTAGTCCTTCTCTACAGACACGCATAAAAAATCTTCCTTTCTTTCAAGCTTCATGGTAAACGTACTAAAATGAAGAGAAAAGAGCCATTGATTGTTCTTTTTTTTAGCTATCAATTTTGTTACGCCGTATTCATGCTATACTACACTAAAAAAGGAGCGATCAACATGAAACTGATCCCTATGACACAAGCAATTTATCCAGATTACCTAGAACAGGCTATTAAAGATTTCGCAGAAGATAAAGTCAAAGCAAACACTTGGAGTAAAACAGAAGCACTTGCACGTTCAAAAGAAAGTTTCGCAACATTATTACCCGATGGCTTAGCAACTACAGGCCATTATTTATTGATGATTGAGCGAGCTCAAGAAGTTATTGGGTATACATGGGTTTACTTTGACGGTTTAAAATCCGAAGAAGCCTTTGTGTATGACTTTTTACTATTCGAACAGCATCGTGGAAAAGGCTATGGTCAAGAAGCGATGCACGCTATCAAAACGTTTTGTCATGACCTAGGTGCAACCAAATTATCCTTGCATGTTTTTGGTCACAACCAGCGCGCCTTACATGTCTATGAAAAAGTGGGCTTTGTCGTTACTGATTATTCATTATCGGTTGATCTAGTTTAGGTAAAGTTAAGGTTGGGCTTTTATACTCTGTGTATACCAACTAAAGGAGTGTTGTTTATGATTACAACTCAATTTACTATACCTGCTGCTCAATTAGAAAGCTATGTACCCAAAATCGTCACTTTAGATTATCAAATCGTTCCTTTACTAAAAAAAGAAGAAGAATTTTTAGAAACCTATACAGTGGAAACTAGTTATTAGTGATTGAACTTTAAAAAAAGCGTATACTAAAGAAAAAGCTTTTAAGGAGTGATCACCATGTGGGAAGTACTTGGAATCGGTATGTTAGCTATCGTGTTTATCGTGATTTTTAGAATGAATCGATCACCGGTTTACCAAACAACAACAAATGATGCTTTGGTAACCTTTAAAACAGAAGCGGATAGTCTAGCGTTTTTAGCGAATCAAAAAGTGCAAAGCTTAACCGAATGGACACCTTACGATCAATCAACCTATCAGGGAACTGTAGCTCTATCGACATCGCAATTGCAAGAACTGATCTGTAAAGAATGCCATCTCGAAAAAGACCATATCAACGTGACACGTCCTTATGATGCCAATATGAGTACGCGTTGGATACGATTTTAACAAAAAGACCTGACAGCAAATGCTGTCAGGTCTTTTTTATCTATTTTATCACACGCATCAAATCAGATTTCGCTGTGATTTCACCCGTTTGGATCGGCATAATTTCTGTCATATCGACCGAGTTCGTGATCACAACTGGGGTTACTGGATTGTATCCAGCTTTAGTTATGATACCTAGATCAAATGTCAATAAAGCCTCTCCTTGGGTAACGGTTTGTCCTTTTGTTACTAGATAATGATACCCGGCACCATCAAGTTGAACCGTATCAATGCCTACATGGATCAACAATTCAACACCCGTTTCACTCGTCAATCCAATCGCATGTCCACTATCAAAAATCGCACTTACCGTTCCATTAAATGGTGCATAAACAGTATCTTCAGTTGGAATGATCGCCATTCCTTTTCCTAAAATCTCTTCTGAAAACATCCCGTCTTGGATTTCAGCTAGTGGGATAACATTTCCTGTCATTGGTGATGTGATCAAGGTCGTTGTTTTGGCTAAACTATTTGGATTTTCATTTGCTTTAGGTTCTTTCGTCGCTGCTTCTAGTTGGGCATCGGCTGTTTGAATTTCGGTGACTTTATCGCGGTATAAGATCAACGTTAAGATAAACGTGACCACAATACTTACTGCAGCACCAATACATGCGTAGTAGAAATAGCTTAAGGTATTATCACCAATATAACTAGGTAGTGTCAATAAACCTGGTGAACCACCGGAAAAATTACGTACGCGTAAAATCCCCATCAATAAGCCACCGACACCTCCACCGATCATTGAAGCGTATAGTGGGGTTTTAAAGCGTAAATTGACCCCATATAATGCTGGTTCAGTGATCCCAAAAATCCCGGTCAATCCTGCTGAAAAGGCCAATTGTTTGATGGCTTTGTCTTTGGTTTTCACGCCAACTGCTAGTGATGCGGCCCCTTGGCTGACATTAGAGGCTAGCATTCCCGGATAAATGACTGTATCATACCCTGTTGTGACACGGTTATTGATACCAATCGGTACTAACCCGTAATGTGTTCCAGTAGCAATAAATAACGGCGTAAACGTTCCAATGATCAATGGTACGATCCAAGGACTTACCGTTTCAAGAGATTTAATTCCTGAAGATAATAATTCACTTAAATAATATCCTAAAGGACCTAAAACAACTAGACTGACTGTTCCCACAATCGCAATTGAGATCAAGGGTTTACTAAAGAATTTGATGACATTTGGTGAGATACGATCCGCAAATGGCTCCACGTAAGACAATAGCCAAACAGTCAAAATGATTGGGATTACCGATGAAGAATAGGACACTGCGGCGATGGGAAGACCAAATAATGCAATCGATCCGCCCCCTTCTTTGACTGCATTGACCATCGTAATAAATGTCGGATGGAGTAAGATTCCGCCTAACATCATCGCGAGATACATATTCGTTTTAAACTTTTGTGCAGAAGAAGCTGCCAGTAAGATCGGCAAGAAATAAAAAGCAGCATCGGCCATGAAATTTAAAATTTGATAACTTTGGGCATCGACCGTCAACACCTTAAAGACAACTAAAATCGATAGGACCGCTTTTAACATCCCAGCTGCCGTAATTGCTGGTAAGATCGGTGTAAAAATCCCTGTGATCGTATCGATCACTTTTGAGAAAACCGATTTCTTGGTTGTATCTTCTGGCACTTCATTGTCTTGGATGTTGATTTGATTCATAATGGCTTTATAAACATTCGCCACATCACTTCCGATAATGACTTGGTACTGGCCACCAGCAATCGTAACTCCCATCACACCTGCTGTATTTTTTAACGTTTCATCATTGGCTTTTTGATCATCGTGCAAATTAAAGCGTAATCTCGTCGCACAATGCGTCAACCCTTTGATATTTTTTTCGCCGCCAACTTGTTCGATGATCGTCATTGCTAATTTGTTATAATCCATTTGAGTTCCTCCTTAATTAAATAACTTAAAGTATAAAAAAAGACCCAACTATGGTTTTCCATAGTTAGGTCTAGCCTGCCGAACAGTAACAATCCTATTTTGTCGTAATTCGTTTAATGTGAATCGTCAGATAGATCAACTCATCTTGATCTAATTTACGATTAAAGTGTTTTAGAATATAATCTCCTATTTTACATGCACAAGCATATTCTTTAGGATATTGTTCTTTTAACCCGTACATAAATTGTGCTGTTTCATCGCCTTCTAAATGAATGCCACTAAAGACACGTTGCACGAAAAATTTTAAATGCGTCACAAAGCGTTCATAATTTAATGAATATTCATCAAGATCCATTGAAAAATGGTATTTGACGATCGTTAAAATCGCTTGGATCGTTTGCGTCATTTCAGAAACTTGCGTCATATCTGAATTCGTTAGTTCAGCATTCACAATATGTAATGCAATAAAGCCTGCTTCATCTTCTGGAAGCTTCACGCCTAGGCGTTCATGAATCAAATGCAACGCTTCTTTTCCAATCAAAAATTCATGATTATAAAAACGTTTGATCTCCCATAAAAGAGCATTTTTGATTTCCATCCCTTTTTCAAAACGCTCCAATGCAAAATGAATATGATCAGATAACGTTAAAAAGAGATTTTCACTCAACGCTTTTCCTAAAGAGACTTTGGCAAAACTTACGATCTCATTGGCGACTTGAATTTGTTCAAGTGGGATCGCTGTCAGCAATTCTGCTAACTTTGATTCATTCCATTCAGTCGTAATCGCATAGACTTTCTCGATCTTATCATTTTGAATCAGATCCCCAATTTTCTTTTGAAATCCAAGACCTTTTCCCATGACGATCAACTCTTGACTGGAGGTGTTTTCTGAGACGACTATGTTATTGTTGATCACTTTCTTGATCTGCATCGCACCCACCCTCTCCAAGTTAGAGTATAGCCCACAATAAAGCGGTAACAATCTCTCGCAAATAGTACCATACCCTTTCTCACTCGTCAACATCTGTAAATAAGGTCACAATATTTTTTTGCATTGAGTTCTGAAACATGACTTGTTACAATGAGCACAGACTAATAAAAAGGAAGTGACACAATGCCTTTAGGAATCATAATCAATTCAGCGGCGATTTTTTTAGGTGGAATTTTAGGTGCTTTATTTGGCCAACACGTTTCTGAAAAATTTAAATTAGAACTTACGATGATTTTTGGCGCCTGTTCCATGGCGATGGGCGTGTATGCGATTGCCCCAATGGTCTATATGCCCGC
This sequence comes from uncultured Enterococcus sp., assembly GCF_913775425.1. GTDB lineage: Bacteria > Bacillota > Bacilli > Lactobacillales > Enterococcaceae > Enterococcus_G. The sequence continues at coordinate 27,946 of NZ_CAJYIS010000057.1, read as the reverse complement.
TGTGATCTTTGCGGTCGTATTAGGTACTGCGTTTGGTCTTTTGATCCATTTAGGTGATAAGATCGACAAAGGTGCAATCTTGATGCAAAAACCGATCAGTAAGTTTATGAACAATGATAAGCTTGCTTTAGATCAAGATGATTTTATCCAAAGTTTAGTGACCATCATTGTGCTATTTTGTGCAAGTGGTACAGGTATTTATGGCAGCTTAGATTCCGGGATGTCTGGTGATCATTCTGTCTTGATCGCTAAATCGATTTTAGATTTTTTTACAGCGGCGATTTTTGCTAGTCAACTTGGATTTGTGGTGTCATTGATCGTAGTTCCTCAATTCATCATTTTCTTTGCGCTATTTTCACTAGCTAAATTTATTTTCCCCCTTACTACACCCGAAATGATCTTAGACTTTAAAGCATGCGGTGGCGTTTTAATGATTGCAACCGGTTTTCGAATCATTAAAGTCAAAATGTTTCCCACTGCCGATATGATTCCAGCAATGATCCTCATTTTACCGTTTAGTTGGATGTGGGCTAATTGGATCTTGCCACTTTTATGATACAAATAAGAGGGAATGACAGTCTTCTGTCATCCCCTCTATTTTCATTACCATTCTTTACGAGATTTCACCACATAAATAATACCACTAATAACTGCAACAATAACGATTGCAAGTCCTACATAGATCATCGATTGTTTATAACGTCCGCCAGTATCCGGTAACACACCATTTGATTTAAATGTATTGATAATCGTTGTCCCATCAATTGCAGTTGTATAATTATCTACAGGTTCTTCTTCTATAGTATACGTGTAGGTTTTTCCATTTTCGTCATTTATTGGAAGATTGATAAACCCATAAGTCCATTTCCCATTATTTCCTGCTCGGATCACTTGCTTTTCAAGCCGTTTTCCCTCACGAACTAGCCAAATCGTGATTTCTTTTGGTCGCATTCCTGCTTGATTATCGCTATCAATCCAGTGTTTTTCGCCTTTTATTTCCGTCAATTTCAATGTATTTGTAATCTTTGTTCCATCAATTGTTGTTGTATAATAAGGAACTTTTTGTTCATTTACGGTATACACATAATCTTTCCCATTTTGATCTTGTTTTAATAAATTATCGAAGGTATAAGACCAGCTGCCATTACTATCTGCTTTGACGATTTGTTCTTTAATTTTCGTACCATTTTGTAATAATTCAACTACAATTTGTGTCGGTCGGAGATTTGCAGCATTATTTTGGTCATCCCATTTTTTCTCACCCTTAATCACAGTCAGTAATAGATTATTTGTGATTGTCGTTCCATCGATTACGGCTTCATAACCTGAAACTTGATCTTCGTTTACGGTATACGTATAGTTTTTCCCGCTTTTATCTTGTAATGGAAGATTTGAGAAATGATACGTCCAATTCGTTTGCGAACTGACTTCTTGATGAGCAAATTCTTTATCATTCTGATACAACCGAACTATAATTTTTTCCGGACGAAGTTGGTACTGATTATTTAAATCATTCCATTTTTTCTCACCAGTTACATCCGTTAATCTAAGTTTATTGACAAAGTTAACACCATTCGCATCCGTTTTTGTAGATGTACTATACCCACCTACTTGAACTTCACTGACTCTATATTTATATTCGTCGCCATTTTCATCATATTTAGGCAAATCATTAAAGGCATAACTCCAATTTCCAGATGCATCCGGTTTTACTGTTTGACGATCGATTGCTTTGTCATTTTGATACAACACAAACGTCAAATGATCTGGACGTGTATTGTACTGATTGTCTAAATCCTCCCAAATTTTGTGTCCAGTTTTATTAATTTTTTCTGTATTCACATAGGTATTCGTAATATCGTTTCCGACGATCGTTGGCGTATAACCTGTAACAGGTTCTTCTGTGATCGTATAGGTAGGACCAAGTGGCAAGTGCTCAAATTGATACTTCCAATTGGTTTCTTTACTGACTTCTTGCTGTTTATAAACCTGACCATCTTTTAATAAATTGATGGTAATTTTATCTGGTCGAGTATTAAATTTATTATTGTAATCCTGCCATTTTTTCTCGCCTTCGACTTGTGTTTCTTTAACTTCAACTTTGAAAAGAATCGATAGATCTACTTTTTCAATTTTCCACCCTAACATATGTTGAAAGTCATTATAGTTCCCATCGCTATAAGCTACTGGCAAATAATAATAGGCTTCTTTTAATCGTAGATAACTCAGATTTAAATTAGGAATACTTTGTAGATTTGTTCCTACATTGACTTTTACTCGGTATTCTTGACCTGGTAAAAGATAATTGTAGATTTTACCACTTGCTTTATCTGCAGTAGAAGCATAATTTTTTAACGTTTTTCCTGAAGCATCAATAATTGTATAAGGCATCCCCGTTAGATCTGCTCGAACTGGATATTCTTTAGTGGTACCTGTTAACTGAAAAGGATCCGTAAGAAGAGTTGATGAATCTACCTTTAGAGGATTTTGATTATTGACTTCTGCACCTGATTGATCAACAATTCTTATATTCAATCCGCGAGCAGTCTCTTCAGGAATCGGGAATGATTTACTAAAATCATAGGCCTTTTGACTGTACGGCGTTTTTTTATAATATTGACCAAAAGTAACCCTACCTGGATTAGTATATGCCCAAGAGATACTCTGAGCAGAATTATAGATAAAGTTTTCTTCTTTCCCCTGACTAAAATAAGGTTGTATTTTTTTATATGTTTCAAACGAACTTTTTTCCACGTCATTCGGTGTTTTACCACCAAAAAAACTATCTCTATAGTAATCCATTAATACATCGCTATCTAAACTTAACGCAAACCAAGAAGCAACAATCTTATCTTTAGATTTAAATAATTCTGGGCCAGAATTTTTACGATTTTTAAATTGCGAGATCCCCTCATACAGATCATACTGATCATACGTTACTGGATAACTTCTATCGTCGTCTGGTGGCATCAAGCTATGGTCCCCACATATCGTCCACGTATAGAATTTAAATTGTTTTGTTTTTATGTAAACACCTAAATCGATATTATCTCCACCATAAAACTGACCTAACGGCTTCGCTGCTGCATGAGCAGACGTTGTTGAACTATTTATAAATAAAATAGCACTAAATACTGAAATAAAAAAAATCCAAATTTTTTTAGTCCTCATTTTTTTGGCCTCCCTAAATTTACGCTTCTATGTAGTAACCCTGCTACATAAATTGTTCATGAAATAACTTTTATCTAAAACCAATAATACTTTGTATCAAAAATGTCATCTATAATTTTCAGTGATGATTTCCGAACAATTTTGTAAGGCGACCTGTAAAGAGTGATAGTTCATTGAACAAATAAAAAAGCCGCTAAACTAGCGACTTTTTTTATTGTGGATAATTGATATAAATGATTACTAGACCGATCACAAAAATAATCAAGCCAATGATCGTAAACGGAACGGCGATTCCATTCCATGCTTTTTTATTGGTAAAGGCACGCCAGCGATAATTGATCCCTGCTGCGGCTAAAAAGAACAACCCAATAAAAAAGATAATCACTCCTGTTGTTAGCATGTTTCTCACCCCTTACTTGTTAGTATAAAAAAATTTCAGCTATTTGACCAATTTAAACTAGCCTAATAAAACGGATTCTTCTGGATACTTGATTTTTACTTCTTGTTGATAGGTTTTTCTAGAGAGTGAATACAAAATCGTTAAAATTCCAACTCGACCAATAAACATTAAACTGATAATGATCAATTTACCCACTACACTCAAATCAGCCGTGATCCCCATAGTCAATCCCACTGTTCCAAAGGCGGAGATCGCTTCAAAGGCTAGGGCTACGATCGTTTCTTGAGAAGCTGTTTCAGTAAACGTCAACAAAAAGATACTAAAGGTACAGATTGCAAGTCCTAAAAAGAAAAGCGTCATCGCTTTAGCAACTGCTAATTCTCTAATCGTACGTCCTGAAATCTCCGTGCGCGTACGTCCGCGAAACAGCGAACGCACTTTAGCAAATAACACAGCTAAGGTCGTAGTTTTCAATCCACCTGCAGTTGAACCCGATGTTCCACCAATGAACATCAGCATCATCGTCAACATCAACCCCGATTGCGCCATCGTTGCATAATCTAACGTGAAAAATCCTGCTGTACGTGGTGTCACACTTAAGAAGAACGCATCTAATGCTCTGATCCAACCATTTTTTTCAGGTTGGATCACGTAAAACAACCCCCATCCTAAAATGAGTAAAAAGCCAGTCATTCTCAGTGCTAAATGACTATGTAAACTTAGTTTTTTACGTGGCCACTGTAAGATATCTAGCCAAACTAAAAAGCCCAAGCCTCCTGCGATAATCAAAAAGCCGATGGTCAATAACACGATTGGGTCTGCTTTAAAGCCGATCAAACTCGTCCCAAACAAATCAAATCCCGCATTACAAAAACTTGAAATCGCATGAAATAAACTATACCACAACCCGGTCTTGATTCCATATTTTGGAACAAAACGGGTAGCCAATAATACAATTCCTAAAAACTGGATACTTCCGGCGATTTTTAAAATAGCTAAAGCTAATTTCACTTCTCCGGAACGACTCTCCATATTCATGGACTCACGTAAAATAAGACGCGTACTTAAATGGATCCGTTTTTTACCAACAAAATAAATAAAAATCGGAATCGACATAAATCCTAAGCCACCGATTTCAATCAGTATCAGTAAGATACTTTGCCCAAATAGTGTAAATTGTTGGTCGATCAATAATGGCGATAACCCTGTAACACAAATGGCTGATGTTGCAATAAATAATGCATCGATCGGTGCTAAGATTTCTTGTTGATTACTTATAGGTAAAGACAATAGAATCGCTCCTAATACGATCAATCCTAAAAAGGTTCCGGTAATAATTTCTGCTGGTGAAAAGTGGAATGCTTTTCTTTTTTTACGACGAACGTTTTTCACATTCTTACTCCTTTTTTTATAATGTCTATACTATAACAAAAATCAAAATCGAAAAAAAGAAGAAACAAGTTTCCTTGTCTCTTCTTAAACTCTTTACCAAATTTTGATGCCAAACATTTCTTTGATTCCAGATAAGATAAAGGTTGGTAAGGCTGGAATAAAAATAACCATAAGATAAATTGGGAAAGTTAATGGCGCTGTTCCCATGACGGTATTAAAGAATGGAATAATCGTTACCAGGAATGAAGAAATCGCAGCAAAAGCAACGGCAGCAATCAAACGAGGATTCCCAAATGGATTTCGTCTAAATAGCGTTTTTGAACTTCGAGCATCAAAAACATGCCATAACTGACCATAAACTAGAGTCAAGAATGCGACTGTTTGTGCTTCATTTGCTGACATTCCAGCTTTTGCGGCTAGATAAAAGGCTGCAAATACCACAAGTCCCATGACTGTCCCACGAATCAATACCCGAGACCATGTATAATTGGCCAATACTGATTCTTTTGGATCACGTGGTTGCTCTTTCATGATATCCGATTCCGCTACATCATATCCTAACGAAAATGATGGAACGGCATCACTAACCATATTGACCCACAAGACCATCAAAGCTGTCAGTACAGGCGTCGTTCCAGGAACGTTTCCAATCGTATGCGTAAAGAAGAACAGACCAATCAATAATGATAAAACTTCAGCGACATTTGTCGTTAATTCGTGACGCATAAAGTTTTTGATATTTCCATAAATCGTTCGACCACTTTGGACGGATTTTTCGATCGTCGTAAATTTATCATCTAACAAAATTAAATCTGCCGAATCTTTTGTTACTTCGGTTCCGGCAATCCCCATTGCGATCCCGATATCTGCTACACGTAATGCTGGAGCATCATTGACCCCATCACCTGTCATCGCAACGACTTGACCATGCGCTTGTAATTGTTTGACGATTCGTTGTTTATGTTCAGGTGACACACGCGCATAAACATTCGTTGATTTGACTTTTTCAAACAATTCTTCATCTGTCATCTCTTCTAATTCGACACCTTTAATAACTGGTGCTTCTTTATCCTTTACGATGCCTAATTCGTAAGCAATTGCTCGTGCTGTTTTCTCATGATCACCTGTGATCATCACGACTTCTACATTGGCTTCGTGTAAGGTCTTGATTGATTCTTTGACTTCTTCACGGGCAGGATCGATAATCCCTGCTACTCCAGTTAAAATCAACTCTTGCTCTAATTCTGCTACGCTCGCATCCATTGCTTGTGCTTTTGTTAATGGACGATACGCTACAGCTAACGTACGTAGCGCTTGCTCTGCATAGTCTTCTACGATGGTATTAAAATCTGTTTTTGCTTGTGCTGACGTATCGATTTCATCTTCGATCAGCACACCTTGGCTTTTATTTAAGACAACATCAGGTGCACCTTTCGTATACAACATGTAGCCATCTTGATTTTCTATCACGACACTCATCATCTTACGATCACTTGTAAAAGGTAACGTACGCACGATTGTTTGATCGCGCAATAATGCATCTTTTTGTACATCAGCTTTTTGTCCCAAAACAGTCAACGCAACTTCAGTAGGATTTCCAAAAGGTTTGTATTCACCAGCGACGTTTTTCACTGTTGCTTCATTACATAAAACAGCTCCATATAAGAACGGTTGTGCATTTGTCGGTTGTGCTGCTAAAGTTTCGATTGACCCTTTTGGCGCATAGCCTAGACCCGTTACATCATAAGAAGTTCCGTTCGCTGTAAATTTAACGACCGTCATTTCATTTTTTGTTAATGTTCCAGTTTTATCTGAACAAATATAAGAAGTACCACCTAATGTTTCCACGCTCGTTAGTGATTTGATCAGGCCTTTATTTTTCGCCATTTTCGCAGCACCGATCGTCAAGACGATCGACAAAACAGCAGGCAATGCATCAGGAATCGATGCGACTGCTAAAGCAATCGATGTCGACAAAACAGAAGTAATCGAATCGATACTAAATTCACCAGCACGAATGATGCCTACGATAAACGTTAATACCACGATCCCGCCTGAAATCAGCATCAACGTTTTGGTCAATTGGCTGACTGTATTTTGTAGTGGAGATTTTTTTGATCCAACTGATTGGATCAATTGGGCAATATTTCCTAGTTCCGTATCTTTTCCGACTCCCACAACGACTCCGACACCTTGGCCGTTAGATACAGTCGACCCTGAAAATCCCATATTGATACGATCCCCGACTTCAACCGTTTCACTAATAACCTCAGTCGTCTTTTGAATCGCATCTGCTTCACCAGTTAGGTGTGATTCGATGACTTGTAATTCATTCGCCTCGATCCATCGAACGTCGGCCTCAACGAAATCCCCGACTTGCGCACGTACAATGTCTCCTACTACTAATTCATTTGCTAAGATTTTCTCCCAGTTTCCATCGCGCAACACGGTTGTTTGTCGATTATTCATCTCCTTTAACGCATTTAAGCTTTTTCGAGCACTAATTTCTTGCCAAAAACCTAAACAAGCATTAATCAAAATCAAAATCAAGATCGCGATCGCTTCATAGAGAGCTTCCACACCGTGTTTTGGATCATTTTGGATATTAAACGCATAATAAGAGCTTAAAAATGATAATACGACCGCACCAAGTAAGACGATCACAATCGGTTCTTTAAAATTTTTCAAAAAGACTTTCCAATATGGATCTTCTGCCTCTTCTGGTAATTTATTTTCCCCATAAAGTTCACGTTGATTAAGTACTTGTTTTTGCGATAATCCGGTCGTTGGATCTACTGAAAATTCCTCTAAAATCATTTCTTTTTCTTTTTTATAATGCAGCATATATGTCCTCATCCTTTCATCTTTGAACACAAAAAAAGAGCGCACGACAAGACCGTCCCCTCACCCTTGGGGACTACGTCTTGAAGCTTGCGCTCAACCTTTTGTTTTATTAAGTTAAGTTTATCTTATCATAAAAAATAACTGTTTTCAAGGTAGATGCTTACTCCTTTTTTTATGTCTTCACAAAAGAATCAATTTTAAAACAAGCGTCCTTCGTTATAAAATTAGTCTCTTAAAAAAAATATGAACAGAAAGAGGTTTTCTTCCTATATACTATCTCTGAAATTAAATAACATTTATTTTAATTCTTGAACCGCTAATGTACTCTGGCCATTGCCAAGTTTTTTGATCCAGATTTGTTGACCGATCCGTTCTTTCATTTCATCCACATGACTGATCACACCCACCATACGATTTTCACCAATTTGTTCCAAAGCTTCCATCGCTTGTTCAAGAGTATCTCGATCAAGTGAACCAAATCCCTCATCAATAAACAAAGCATCGATCAACGCTCCATTTGTCGTCGTTTGTACGACTTCAGATAGAGATAAAGCAATCGATAAGGCTGCAATAAAGGTCTCTCCACCAGATAGGGTTTTGGTTGAACGAATCGTTCCAGTTGAAAAGTCAAAGATATCGATATCTAGCCCGGTATCTCGTTGGCCACTCACTTGAGTTGTGTTTAGTAAAAACTCATATCTTCCTTTAGTCAATTGTTTGATGTAATGACGATTGGCATGGGTCAAGACTTTTTCTAGATATTCTTGGGCGACATAGGTTTCCAATTTCAACTTGGATCCCTTCACCCCTTTGATGATTTGATACAACTCGCTCAGTTCATTAAATTGTTGGCCTTTGATCCCTTGTGTCTCTAAAATAGCGGTAATCGAATGTGCAACTTGTCGCATTTGATCTAAAATCGTCTCCAGACGAGTCAAGTGCGCCATACTCGTTTGATAAACTTGTTCAGCCTGTTCTTTTGCAACTTTTAGCTGAGCTAAATCTACTGGTTCTTGCAATTCGACCGTCTGTTTTAAAGCAGCGATCTCCTCAGCTAAATAACTTTGTTTTTCTTCATACCGACGAATAAATGCATCCCATTCTTTTGCAATCTCTACTTGTGTTAATTGCTCTATCGCCGTTTGTTTCGTCATGCCCTCTGGTAACAACGTGTCGATTTTTTTCTCTGTTTCGCTCAATGCTTGTTGATACGCAAGTTGTTGTTCTTTTAAATGATCGAGTGTGACTTGAAGTGTCAAAACTTGCTGTGCTACTTGGCGCTCTTCATTTTTCAATGCAGTGCATGCTTCATCATATGTCGAAAGCTCCGTTTGTAAATTTTCCTTTTGTTTTAGATAGTCACCATCAGAATCAAGATCCGGATAGCCATGATGTAGTTGTTCGATTTCGGCTTTGGCCGCATCAAAAATGAGTTGTTGCTGTGTTTCTTCACGTTTGCTTTCAGTGATTGCTTGTTCACATTCCACACGTTGTTGTTCAAATGACTCGATCTGTATAAGTTGCGTTTCGTACTGTTCTTTTTGTTGATTTAATGCCTCTTCTTGTTCGTTTAGATAGGTTTTGATGACTTGTATGGAGGCATCTGCAGATAATGAAAATTCACTAAACGTCGTAAGCGTTCCATAAAGCGTTTCACATTCCACTTTTAATTGCGCGATCGTCTGTTGATATTCCTCCTGTTGTGTTTTTAAGGTGAGAAGTGTTTGTTCGAGCTGCGCACAAGCCACTTGGCAATCTTGATGCTCTTTACGTACAAGTTCAAGTTCTTGCAACTGTTTCAGCAGTTGACTTTCATCTGCAAGACTATCCGTTTTGAGTTGATGCGTAGTTGAACCACAAACGATACAAGGCTCATCTGGTCGCAGTTCTGCTTGTAATTGTGCAATCATCAAGTTGCGACGTTTGCTTTCTAAATGAACGACTTGCGCTTCTAACTTAACGCGTTGTTGCATTTTAGTTGCCAGTGACGCTTGATGCTGTGCGTATTGTTGCTCACTTTGTTCAAGTTTGTCGTGGGTTGTCGTAAGCTTTAATAACTCGTCTTGCCACTTGGAACATTGTTCTTTTATTTGATAAAACTTATGAAATGCGGTTTCATATCCAACTTGTTGCTCCAGATTTTCTTTCAAGACTACTTGTTTAGCAATTACACGCTGGAGTTGTTCTTCCAGATGCTCTTTTTGTTTTTGCTGTTTTGTTAGTTGAATGAATGCTTGCTGTTTTCGGTTAGTTTCTACTGTCAACCGTTTAGCTGCTTGATCATATTCTTCCAATTGTAAGCTAAGTGTTCGTTTTGTAGCTATCTCTGCTTCTTTTGCTTGATAACAAGCATATTGTTCAGTTAATTGTTGCTGCGTTTCTTGTGTAGTAGTGATTTGTTGTTTGACTGACTTGATTTCGTGATCAAGTTCGCTCAATTTTTTTTCATCACGCGTTTGATACTCCAACACGGCAAGCAATGGCTGAACTTGTTGAAATTGCGCGTAGGCGTTTTTTTGTTCGTGGTACTGAGAAGTGAGCTCTACGATTTCTTGTTGATAACGTGTCGTTAATTCGGCTAAACGATCGACTTTTGTTTGAAAGATGGCCGCGTGTTCATAACTTTTTTCATGCTGTTTATATCGCTCTAACTGGTTTAAAACAGTTTTCTGCTGTTTTTCTACAAGCGCTTCATGTTGGGCCAAAACTTCCATCATTACTGTTTTTTTCTCAGCTTCTGGTGTTTGTTGGAATCGCTCTTTGATCTCTTCTGGCCAGCTTGGACTAAGATAAAGATCTGCTAGCGTTTGCTGTAAGCTTTCAGCATCTTTTTTAGCATCACGATAAGCATTCTCCAAAGATTTTGTAAATTTTGTAAAAATCTGTGTCCCAAAAATCGTTTTTAAGATCGGTAATTTTTCTTCGGTTTTTGAGTGTAAAAATTTTTGCACTTCATTTTGTGGAAGTAAGATGATTTGCTTAAATTGTTCTGCATTGATTTGCAGCAATTCTTGAATCATCTGTCCTACGTCACTAGGTTTACTCGCTAATACTTCTTGTTCTATACCATCGACGGCTGTGATACTGACCAATCTGGCGGTAGCCTTGTGTTCGATAATCTTCGAACCGCGAGCCGCTTTTTTTTCTTGTTTGATCTCGCGCTCGATTTTATATAGCGTTTCTTGTTGACGAAAATAAAAAATGATTTTTGTCAATGGATCTTCTGGCGTTGCAAACGTCGACCGCATTTCTTCTACTTTACGCGTACTTGTGGTTTGCGAAAACAATGCAACGGTCATTGCATCAAAAAGAGTACTCTTTCCAGCTCCGGTATCCCCACTGATCAAAAATAATGGTGCTTGCTCTAGATCCTCAAAATTCAATTTCAATTTACGATAAGGTCCAAAATTCGTCGCTTCTAGTTGCACAGGTTTCATATTAGTTCTCCTTTGCTGTGTTGATTAAAAGTGTTTCGATCAGCTGTTTTTGATAGTCAGACGGAGGACGTTTGGCAATGGTTTCGTAAAAGGTAGCGATCGTCTCTTCAGGAGCCATTTTTTCAACTGTGCTCACCGTTTTTTCTTGATTGTTTCGTTCAAGTTCTTCAAACGTCAAGTCCACGATCCCTTTACCGTAGATTTCTTCTAAGCGTGCTCGAATATTGACACCTGCTAGAGCACGGCGATCATAGTCGACAAGATGGAGACTAAACCAAGCAGCTTGAACAGGTTGATTTTGATAAAAAAGTGGATCGCATAATGTTTCAAAAGAAGCCGCTAATGTCACGATCGGCTTTTTGACTGTTAAAGGATGAAAGGTTTTCGTGACACCTTGTTCATCGAGTGTGACTAGGTAAACACCTTTTTGCTTTTCTCGCTGCGCTTCTTGACTATGAAAATGGATTGGGCTTCCACTGTATACGATGTTCTCTTCTGGACTAGCTAAGTGCGTGTGAATATGGCCTAAAGCGACATAATCAAAATCAGCAAACAAATGACTAGGTAAAGTCGCTAATCCTCCAACAGTCGATGTCGTTTCTGAAATACGCAAATTTGTTAAGGTTTGATCCTCTACCGTTTTTGTAACTGCAAAGTGAGTGATCAAGATTTGTTTTTTAGATGGATCCATAGTTTTCTTCATTTCACTAATCAAACGTGTAACACCTTGAGTGATGGTTTTATACGTTTGTACGACGTCTGGTGTTTCAGCTAATTCTTGTTGACAAAAAATCCGAATCTCACTTGGATCGACAAAAGGCAATAGATAAACCTGCGCTTCTTGCGTTTCGATCGGTGAGATACTTTGTTTTAGTGACGTACCTAAATGAAAATCAGCCATCGAATAAAATGTCTGACCAAAACTAAGTCGTTTCGCACTGTCATGATTACCGCTGATGGCATAAACTGGAAACTGTTCTTCACAGACTAAACGTTCGATCATTTGATTTAATAGCTCCACAGCTTCAAGTGGTGGAATCGAACGATCGTATAGATCTCCTGCGATCACGATGCCATCGACTTGTTCTTTTTTAGCTAGTGCCACGATTTGTTCATAAGCATGCACTTGTTCTTCATAAAGACGAAACCCGTTTAACGTTCGTCCAATATGCCAATCGGCAGTATGTAATAATTTCATAAACTCTCCTCTGATTTCGTTTACCTTATTATAACGGAAATTTTGCAAAGAAAAAAAGAACCACTAACAATTAGTCGTTCTTTTTCCTATTCCCTAAATCTATTTTATTTTGTAAAGTCGATTCGTTTAGCGACCCAGTAAATGATCACACCACCGACTGCCATCGAAGCCAGTTCACCTAAACCAATAATCAACCAATTGATGAAAAACGGTAGCCCACTCACTAATGTCAACTGTCCCGCGATGGTGAACATCGAAAAAGCAAAAACGATTGCAGTAACGATCATTTGAATTTTTCTTGATCGAATTTTACGTGTGAGAGAATAATTGATCCATAATACGATCAATGTACTCACACTCCCCACAACGACATCTAACATGCCAAGTGGTGACAATAGATTGGCGATCAGTACACCTAGTGTGACTGCCCAAATATATTTTTTGTTGTATAACGATAGATAATTAAACATTTCAGATAAGCGAACTTGAATCGCTCCAAAACTGATTACTGCAAGCAAAAGGGTAATCGCAACATATAATCCTGTAACGATTGCTAATTTAGCCATTTCACTTGTCGTCAGCGTACGTGTTACTTCTTGATTCTTTTCCAAAATACTTCTCCTTTACAAGTCTATCCGACTCGCTTGATACCTACAACCAAAGGACGGGAATAAGTTCCAACTGAAGTGTTGTAGGGCGTTTACCGCTAGTTGTTATCTTACAGGAAAACAAGAACTATTTCAACGTCCAACCGCCATCGATCGGAACAACTGCCCCTTGTAAGTAACTGGCTTGCTCACTCGCTAAAAATAAAGTCAGCTCGGCAACTTCATCTGCACTCGCCCAACGTTTGACCGGTGTTTCTTTAGCGACCCATTTTGCGATCATACCATCACCTTGAAAATCCGCAGCATTCATCGGTGTTTTGATCGCACCAGGTGCAATCGCTTTGACCGAAATCCCTTGATCTGCATAATCTAAAGCAAGTTGCTTCGTAAATCCGACCACTGCATGCTTGAATGTCGTATACGCAATACCTCCCCCACCGGCTACTAACCCGGCTATCGAAGCCATATTGATGATCACACCAGATCCTTTTTCAAGCATTGTCGGTAATACTCGCTTGGTCAAACGAAAATAACTCAATAAATTGGTTTCATAGATTGTTTGAAAAAGTGTCTCTGTCGTTTCTAAAAGCGGACGATACTCATCCAAGATCCCTGCCGTATTCACCAAAATATCAACAGAACCAACGGTATGCTCACAAGTCATTACTGCCGCTTCAAGCTGGGTAGGATCGGTCACATCGACTTGTTTAAAATGAAAATTTTCTCCCATCGTACGAATCATCGGTTGTTTATCGATCCCATACACGTAAGCTCCTTGTGCCAAAAAAGCCGCTGCTTGCGCTTCACCGATCCCAGAAGCCACACCTGTGATCAATACTACTTTTTTTGCTAATGATTCATAGTGGTTCATTCCACTAGTACCCAATCATTGGCTAAAATATCGCAAACAGTCGGCGCAAAACTAGAAAATCCTTCATCACTTGTTTTGATCAAAAAGTAAGGCGTGACTGGACAGCCATCAAATACATCGTCTTGAACGAGCGTCACATATAATTCAAATCCGCTCCAACCTTGACGGATAATTTTTTTTCCTTGTTTTAATGCAGGTAAGATTTCTTCAAATGTCATATTTCTTTCTTCCTTTCTTGAACGGAACTAGTATACCATAGCGAGTTAGACAAAAAAATGGATGTAATATGATCTTAAATCCCGAATCGTTGGATTCTGGCATTCTAGATCACATCGCATCCATTTAAATCGTATGTTTAATGAAACCATTTGCTTCAATTAATTTTTTCTGTGCTTCGCTCTTTGAAGAGTTGGTTAAAATCATGACAATTGCAAGTTTTACTTCTTGATCAGCTTGTTCAAAATAATCCGTTGCGACTTCGTAAGAAACATCAGTCGCTTGCATGATGATCCGTTTTGAGCGCTCCACTAGTTTAGCATTCGTAGGTTGAACATCGACCATTAAATTATGAAAGACTTTTCCAATCCCGATCATACTAATCGTAGAGATCATATTTAAGATCATTTTTTGCGCACTACCTGATTTTAATCGTGTTGAACCAGTCAAAAATTCTGGTCCAGCATCGACTTCGATCGCAAAATCTGCATGTTGACTAATTTCAGCATTCGTATTGCAAGCTAAACTCGCTGTTTTTGCGCCAATTTTTCTAGCATAATCCAAGCCACCGATAACATAAGGAGTACGTCCACTCGCTGCGATCCCGATTACGATATCTTGTTGTTTAAGATCCAATTCGATCAAATCTTTTTCGCCTAATGCTGTCGAATCTTCTGCACCCTCTACGGCTTTCGTCATTGCCTGTTGACCACCTGCGATAAGACCTACGACCATTTCACTAGAAACACCAAAAGTTGGTACACACTCCGCCGCATCCAAAACACCTAAACGACCACTCGTTCCCGCTCCCATATAAATCAAACGTCCACCTTCTTTAAAAGCTGTAATGACTGCTATAATCACTTGTTCGATTTCAGGTAGAACAAACGAAATCGCTTCAGGTACTTTCAAATCTTCTTGATTCATGATAACCAATGCTTCTTGAATACTCATTTCATCTAAATTAGACGTTTGCTCATTGCGTCTTTCGGTAACCAATTGATCTAAATCGATTTTTGTCATATTATTCTTCCTCTCTATTATAATCATCTGTACGTTATGTATGTATTTTGAAATTATATTTCTAACTATAGTATACAATTTAAGAAATATTATTTCAACATTTTTTAGTTTTATTTTTAATAATGTTTCATAAAAGACAAAAAAAAAAGCCATCTGCTACTAAATAGCAAATGACTTTTTGAATCAACTCCAAAAGCGATCGAGTTCATTGACTAATGATGGATAAGCATATACTTGATTTCGACGTTCCTCTTTCGTCCAATTGGCATGTAACCCTTGTGTCACATAATTGATCAACAAATCAGCTTCCTGAGCAAGTGCAGTGGCTCCTACGATACGGTTATCACTTTTTCGTTTGATCACTTTCAAACGTGCCCCTTCTTCAGCGATTTTTCGGCTGTCTAACCAATCGTCCATATCTAACTCTTCCACTTCGTACTGTTCAGGATGCATCAAAGCCTCACTTATCAAGACACCAGTCTGAGCTAGTTTGGGCTGGCTAAATGTTGACATTGCAGGTAATGGATAGCGAATCGGTGCCAATTCTTGATGAACCAGATGATCCACTAAATACTGAGCTTGTAATACCGCATACGTTGCTAATTTAGGAACAGCTTGATCATTACAATCTCCGCACGCAAAAATATGTGGCTGTGTAGTCTGAAGATAGTCATTTACATGAATCCCATGTTGATCATACTCGACAGCTGCTTTTTCTAAAACAAGATGGTCCACTTGAGCCACTCGACCTGCTACACGATAGACAGCATCGACTTCTTGTTGTTTTCCTGTTTGACTGGTCACTTTCAATCGTCCATTTTCCAAACGTTCAATCGACTCGATCGTTTGATTAAATTCAAATTGTACACCACGTTTTTTATTGATTTCAATCAATTGACGTACGAAACTTTGATCAAAAATTTTTAATGCTTGATCGTTGTGTTGCCATACATTGACAGTTGCTCCAAATGCTGTGGCGATCGTCATGAAGGCAAATGAGATAATTCCAGCACCGATCAATAAAATCTCTTTTGGCAAAGTCGCCTGTGTCAAAAATGCTGCACTATCCTGAGTCAATTCATGGCCTTCAAACGTAAAGGTACGATCCTCTCCTCCTGTTGCCACGATAAACTGTTTACCTTGATACACGATACCGTCAACATTGACTTCATGAGGTGAAACAAAGGTTGCCTGTCCAAAAAGTGTATCGATACCAGCTTGGCTTAACGCTTGTTCATGTGCTAATGATTCCTTTTCCTCGATCGTATTGATCCAATTTAATGTTTTTTCCCAATCTAATGTTTCGCTTGTCGCGATTCCATATTTAGCGTAGCGTTGATTTTGTAAAAAATGCTTTGAAATCGACACCAATTCTTTTTTACGTGTGCTCCCAGCATTATTGACAACACCTCCAAAATAACGCTGCTCGATGACAAGTACAGATTTTCCCGCTTTTTTTAGTCCAAACGCTGCTGTTAAACCAGCTAGACCACTTCCTATCACAATCACATCATACATCTTCTTCACTCCTAATCTGGATCGATCACGATCGCATGATTTTCTGCTTTAATCACTTTTGAGTAGATCGCAATCCCAAGTAAAAAGATTGCCGTAAACCATAATGACTTTTCACCCATTTGACTCGTTAAAAATGTTCCCATTAGTCCACCACAAGCAAAACCGATCAAAACTAAAAAGTATAGCCAACTATTTTTTAAAGCATCTTTTTGACCTGCGATAGCTTGAACGATATAGTTAAATGCGAGCTGAACAACTAATGTCACCGCAACGTTTCCATAGAGCATCCCATCGATTTTATGAAACGCATTTCCTTGCATCCCAGCTAAAAATGAGATGATCATACAAAGATGTAACGGTTCAAACAGCTTGTTGACTCCTGAGATACCTAATAAAATCAATACAATTGCCTCGATAATCAAAATCTCAAATGCCCAAACTTCTTTTTTCTTCACACCGATCACTTCTAAAATTCCAGTCGCTACTGAACCTATTCCAAAACATAAGACAGTAACTAATACGATTCCCAAGTGATCCCAACTTTTCGTCGCAATCGTTTGCCCAATTAAAATAATATTTCCTGATTGCACTGTGCTAAACGCTTTTCCAATAAAATAAGTGTATCCATCCATCGATCCGGCAGCTATCGCAAGTAAAAATGCGATCATTGGCAGTTCCATTACAGGAAATGTCGGCACGCGTCGATTGTTCATCTCGATTCCTCCTAATTGATGTATTGCGTACTCAAATAAAAATTGCCTAGAAACACTTTGTTTTCTAGACAATCTTCGCTTTTATTCAGGTTGTTTATACCAAATGACAGGCTGTGGTGTTTCCGGTACAGGTAATGACTCCGCAAATTGTTTTGTCACATTCAAGTGATCGGCAACCATTTGTGCCGGTGAGGTGCCTAACCATTTGTTCAATGAAATATCTGAATAATCAGGGTTTTTGAAGACTTCTACAAAACGCAACGGTTCATCACCGATATTTTGTACATAATGACCAGCAACGATTGGCACAACACCTACATCACCTGCTTGGAAATTAAATGTACGTGCTAGACCTGCAGAGTTAAAGACCGTCATTTTCGCTTTTCCTTGAATATAGTATTGCCATTCTGCTGCTTGTGGATGCCAATGCAGTTCACGCATGCCACCTGGTTCTACTTCTACAAAAGCAGCGGAAATCGTTGTCGCTGCTGGAAAGACACTTTGGTCTACGATTTTTACCTTACCAGCTTCTGAGATGATCGGATCTAATGTATCGATATGGAAAGTAAATGGTGAAGGTACTGTCCCTTGGCTACTTGGACGATCGACTTCTGAAATCGGTCCTGGGACATTTGCTTTAAAAATGTATTTTTCTGATTTTGGGAAACTTTCTAGATCGCTGATATGTTTCTTGAAATTCGCTGCTACGATATCTTTTGGTGTATGTGCTAGCCAGTCTGAAACTAAGAACGTATTATTCTCTGAAAAATCCGGTTCGCTAAAAACAAGTAAGAATTCACAACCTTGGTCTAAAGCTTCAATCGAATGAGGAATCCCAGCCTCAAAATTCCAGATATCTCCTTCTTTTACATCATCGATAAAACTGCGACCATGCTCGTCGATTGCCGTTACCCGAGCATTTCCATATAACATTAAGCCCCATTCTGCTTCTTTGTGCCAATGCATCTCGCGATAAGCACCAGGTTCCAAACTCATATTTACACCAGCGACATCACGTGATGACGGTAATTCACGATTCGTGATTTCGCGTGTCCATCCGCCTTCTTCCAATCGTTGATGCGCATCTGAATAGCTAAAACGTAAATTTTCAATTGTTCCATGATCGGTTGCAGGTGGTACTAAAATATCTGGATTTTCTTGGTCACGCATAAGATTACGTGGTCCATGATCGATCCAACCTTTGCCATCTGATTCTCGAAATGGTTCTACTCGTTCATTTGTCATACCTTTACCCTACTTTCTAAATTTATACTACTAGTTTAGCGAACTTTACTTTGTTATTCCACGAACAAGATAGTTCGTTGAACTGACAATTTCGTCATCTTTCACTTAAATAACAGCTTATTGGACCATAGTAAAAAACAGCTCCCACACTAAAGTAGCAGCTGTCTTCCACCCACAAAGTAAGCGTTATACTTTGTGAAGTTTATTTTAAAATAAATCGTTTTCTTTATATATCGGGCTTTATTATAACGTTAAGTTGATTTAGACCAGATGCTTGGTCTTTAGAAAAAATTAAGAATTGGGCGTTGTAGGATGAACGATACCTTTAAAAGAAAATGTTTGTTCTGCGTAATCAAAAACTAGTATGCAACAATTCGTAAATCGGAGTGTAGCCACAATATCTTCTGGTACGATTTTTTGAATAAATCGATACATCGCTCCACCGTGACTAACTGCAAGTACTGCACCACCTGTCGAATTGTCCATCAGTTGGGAGATCGTTTCATACATCCGATTTTGGACTTGATCCGCACTCTCACCGCCATAGGGAACAAAAAAATCACCATAAGAAGTTTCTCCAGGTTTGCGCTTAGGATTCAAGCGCTCACTTTCGCCTTCAAACGTCCCAAAATTCCACTCTTTAAGACCCTTAAGCATTCTGATTTCTTCTGTTCTAGCAACGATTTTTGCAGTATCTACTGCTCGTTCTTGTGTTGAAGCATAGATACTTTCAAATACAATTTGGTTTTCTTGAAAATATGTTTGGGCTTGTTGCGCTTGAGCAATCCCTAATTCAGTCAAAGGCGAATCACATGCACCTTGAATTTTACCTAATTGATTAAATAAAGTCTGTCCATGACGCATTAAATATAACGTTCCCATCTTAATTTTCCTCCATCTTCCTTTTAAAGATAGTATGCAAAAAAATAAATAAAATGTCTAATACCTATTTCTTTTTGATCTCATGCACGAAAAGCATGGACTTGAGATGTTCTAAAAATGCATGAACTAGTGGGGATCGTAACTGATTCGTTTGGTAGATCGCGATTGTTTTCAAACTTAGATCTGGTTCAAAAGGTATAAAAATCAAGTCAGGATGCTGCAGCGGAAGTTTCAACGATACACAGATCTGGTCCGTTTGCTTTAAAAAGTAAAGACAATTATGTAGTAAAGTATATTCTCCAATCCACTTTTTATTGTGATAGTCAGCGCCTAAATGTTCTATCAAATAGGCTTGAACAGACTGATTTTTACTTCGCCATAAAGCATAATGATCTAGGTCGGCTAGATTTATCAAGCGTTTAGTCGCTAACGGATGATGCGTGTCGACATAGACTCCAAATTGTTCTTTCGTTTCAAAATAAAGCGAAGTATATCCTTCTTTTTGGTTTACTTCTAAAATGATCCCTAGATCAAGTAATCCTTGAGTCAACTTTTGTTGAATAAAATCAGCATTACCACTGACTAATTCAACCGTCACTGCGGGATGATTAGTTTGAAAAAGCTTCACTATTTCAGCAAACTCACCCATACTTTGAAACTCACCAGCTCCAATCACCAACGTTCCCGAAAACTCATTTTCTTGTTGGAATTCGTCTTTGATTTTTTCTTCTAAACGAAACATTTCCAAGGCATGTTGTTTTAAAAGCTGGCCTTGTGAAGTTAATATCAGTCCTTTTGGTGTGCGTTCAAATAAGCGACATTGCAACTCTTCTTCTAATTGTTTCAACTGCCGTGACAAAGTAGGCTGGGTTAGGTGAAGCCGTTTAGCAGCTTTCGTAATCGAGCCTTCATTGGCCACATATAGAAAATAATGTAATACTCTTAATTCCATTTTAAAACCACCTATTCTCTAACCTCCCATTTTGTAACCGTTAATTGCTCAACTTCAGCAATCGCAAGTTCTAGCGCTTGTGCTTGTCGTTTGAGATACGTCAAATCTTTCGCTAAATCATGTAAAAAATCGGCTTTCATTTTCAAAATATTCTCGCGATCGATGCACCAAGTAAGATAACCCTCTGCTGTTTGTTGTACGCGATATTGATCGTGTAGTGGAAGTTTATTTTGTGAGAATACATGGCTTTCTTCATTTAAGATCACATATTTTTCTTGCACTTCTTTAATATCCAAAGATTCAATCCAAACACCAGTTTCATCATTGTACGTTAAACAATACACATGTCGATTCATCGTGATCCCTTCTTTCTTGAAAGTGATTTTATTATAGCGCAAAACAGAGAAACGTACGAATGGTTAATAAAAAAGCGAACTAAATGTCCGTGATTTTAGTCGTTAAATAACCACTATGAATCCTTTCATCTAGTTTCGCTTTGTTCATTGTTTTAATTAATTTGTTACTCCGTAAAAGGCTGTTCCTTCATTTTTCCAACCAATGCTGACTAAATTATCACGTTCGCCAGCACTTGTTGTATAGTGATGTGAACCTGGACCTTTAGCATTTGGATTAAAGACACGGTAAACGGGTACTTGTTTAGCTAAATCAGAGAAGAAGACTTGTCCTTCTTGATTCCATCCAGCTTTACCTACTGCATCATATTCGGCAACATCGACTGTATAAAAATGTTCGCCACTATTCGGGTTATACAAACGATAGATCGGTTGACCTTCCGTCGGTGCATCCCAAGCAATATTTTCATCATTCCAACCTAGAGATACGACATGCATCGCTTCTGCTTGATTGGCTGTATATAAATGTCCGCCGTTGTTTGGGTTATACACTCGGTAAATCGGCATACTATCTGTTTGAGCTGCTGGTTCAAATGTTGCCCATAATTTATCTGTCACTTTTCCTGTTTGTACAGAAACAGATTGTGCGTAAATTCGTTCATTTGATTGTAATTTACGATTTAATTCAAACCAAACATACATTTTTGTATTGCCAGATTCGTAGCCAGCTGGAACTAATTTGTTGCCTTTTTCATCATAAATTGTAGTGATCGTGTGTGGATCTACAGTAATCGTTACTTTTTTTCCATTTGGATCGATGACAAAATCGCTTGCGCTACGTAAACTACGTGATGCCATTGCAGTTTCTTGAACAGGTGTTGCACCTACTGCTTGGCTATCCTCTGCACTGACTACTTGACCAAATAAACTAGGTGCGATCAATAAAGCTGCTAAAGTCCCCATTACAATCGTTTTTTTCATTTCTTCACGTCCTTTTTTCATTCTTTCTATTTAATTCTAGCACAAGTTTTTTATTTGTAAATACTTTCATTGCAATTACATTACAAATATTACCGAGATGTGTACATAAGAAGACAAAAGCGCGTAAAAGAAGCTTTTACGCGCTAAAAACTAGTTTAAATTTTCACCATTAGAAGCAATTACTTCTTGATACCATGCAAATGAATCTTTTTTATAGCGTTTCATCGAACCGTTTCCTTCGTTATCGCGGTCAACGTAGATCATGCCATAGCGTTTTTTCATTTCACCAGTAGTAAACGATACTAAGTCGATAATTCCCCACGGTGTATAGCCTAATAGTTCTACGCCATCATAATCGACTGCTTTTGTTAACGCTTCGATGTGTGCAGTAAGGTAATCGATACGCGCTTGATCATGGACTTGACCATCTTCTAATTCGTCGATAGCACCGAAACCATTTTCTACGATAAATAGCGGCAATTGATAGCGATCGTATAAGCGATTCAAGCTATAGCGCAACCCTTCTGGATCGATCGCCCATCCCCAATCACTTGACTTGATAAATGGATTTTCAACTCCGTTTGGCAATCCACCGTTTACGATATTGTTATCTACTTTATTTTCTGCGTCAGCTTTGACAACAGTCGACATATAATAACTAAATCCGATATAATCGACCGTACCTTCTTTTAATACAGCCAGATCTTCCAAACGAATATCTAATTGATACCCCTCACGTTCAAATTCTTTTAGCGCATAATTTGGATATTCACCACGAACATGTACATCAGCAAAGAAGAAACGTTGTCGATTTGCTTCTTCAGCAGCCATGATGTCTGCTGGATTACATGAATACGGATAGATTGGTACATGAGATACCATACATCCAATTTGGAATTCTGGATTGATTGAACGTCCAATCATCACTGCCTTTGCACTAGCTACTAATTCGTTGTGTGCTACTTGATACATGACTTCTTTTGCATCTTCACCTTCTTCGACTAATACTCCTGAATTTGTCCATAAGAAAATAGGATTATGCACGTCCATTTGGTTATTGATCTCATTAAATGTCATCCAATATTTGACTTTATCTTGATAGCGCTCAAAAACTACTTCGGCAAATCTAGCAAAGAAATCGATCACTTTGCGATTTCTAAACCCACCATATTCGCGAGCTAAATGTAAAGGCATTTCAAAATGCGACAGTGTAATCACAGGTTCAATCCCATGTTTTAATAACTCATCAAATACTTGATCATAGAATTTCAACCCTTCTTCATTAGGTGTTTCTTCATCTCCATTAGGAAAAATACGACTCCAAGCTATAGATGTACGTAGACACTTTAATCCCATTTCAGCAAACAATGCAATATCTTCTTTATAATGATGATAAAAATCAATCGCTTCATGATTGGGATAAAATTTATCGGCTTCGATTTCTTGAGTAATTTCACGAGCTACTCCATGCGCACCTGCTGTCATGACATCAACCACACTCGGTCCTTTCCCACCAGCATTCCAACCACCTTCAAATTGATGTGCTGCTAATGCACCACCCCATAAGAAATTCTTTTGTACCATTTTGTCGTCCTCCTAAATTATTTATTTAAATTCAATAATCGTATCGTTTGGTGTAACTGTTGTTTTTTCAGTAATCAGCATATTCTCGTAATCACCACTATTTGGAACAACTACGATCGTTGTGCTTGGATAGCCTGCTTGATGGATCTTTTCTTGATCAAACTCTAGTAAGACATCGCCTTTACGAATTTGTTGATCTTGTTTTACTTTACAATCAAATCCATCGCCTTTCATATTGACCGTGTCCAAACCGACATGGATAAGCAATTCGACACCATCACTAGAGGTTAATCCTACAGCATGTTTTGTATCAAAAACTGCTGAAACCATCCCATCAAAAGGAGCGATAACGCGACCTTTCGTCGGTTCTACAGCAATTCCATTTCCCATTGCACCAGATGAAAAGACTGCATCAGGTACGTCAACTAATTGTATTACGTTTCCTTCCAGTGGAGAAAAAACTGGTGTTTTTGCATCATTAACTGCATTGATATGACTAGCATCGCCTAACTCTTTTGTTAATTCTTGATCGTCTGAAATTGTTTCGCCAGTTCCTAATACTTGTGTCAAAATCACAGGTCCGACCAACCCAATGGCTGCACCAATCAACATCCCGATAAATGAGCTTTTATTGTCTGTGTTGATTGCATTCACGATAGTCAAAGGCCCAGGTAAACCTGCATATGCATAATAAAATGGATTGAAGAAACTTGCTACGATTGCTCCAATTCCCCCAGAAATACAGCCATAAATAAATGGTCGTTTTAACCTTAGTGTTACCCCATAGATCGAGGGCTCAGTAATCCCAAAGATTCCTGTAATAAAAGCAGATAGTGAGACATTTTTCATTTCTTTATTGCGTGATTTTAAAAATACACCCAATACCGCACCAACTTGAGCGATAACAGCGATTGTTTGGAACGCTTGGAATGAATCTCGACCATACATGTCAAAGTTGGCTAATACCACTGGTGTAATTCCCCAATGAACTCCAAAAATAACAATTACTTGCCAGAATCCACCAATAATAGCAGCGGCTAAAAATGGTACATGTGCGACTAAGAAATTATATCCATTCGCAATCCCTGCGGCTACTCCAGAAGAAATCGGTCCAATCAATAGGATCGTTAAAGGTACCATGATCACTAGACAAACTAATGGTACTAATAAAGAACGAACGACACTTGGAATGCGTTTTTCTAAAAAACGTTCCAAATAAGAAAGTAGCCACACTAATAGTAGTGGTGGTAATACTGAAGATGTATAAACAGTTTGTGTCAATGGTAAGTTTAAAAATGTAATGCTTTGTCCATTGGCAATCGAACTTGCCATTTCAGCCCATGTCGGCGATACCAAAGCCGCACAACAAGCAATTGCAATGTACATATTTGATTTAAAATGGCGTGATGCTGTGACCGCAATAAAAATCGGTAAGAATGTAAATGGTGCCCAAGAGATAAAACTAAATACTTGATACGTACCCGTATCAGCAAATGCTGGAAAAAATAAGTTCGCAATAATCAAAATCCCTTGTAAGATTCCGGCAGCGGCTAAAATATAGATAAATGGTGCGAATACTGCGGACATCGTTGCGATGATCCGGTTAATGACTGATGCTTTTGGTACATCTTCTTCTGACATTTTTTCAAAATTACCTTGAGCTGCAAATGCATCGTATACTTCACCTACATGAGTTCCGATTACGATTTGCATTTGTCCACCAGATTCGACTGCTGTAATAACTCCAGTTAATTGACTTAATTGTTCTTTTAAATCTTTTGGTGTGTCTTTTAGTACCAATCGTAATCTAGTAGCACAACGCGTAGCATTAACCACATTATCTTGCCCAACTAAGCGTAAAATATCACTTGCTAGTTGTGAATAATCTCGAACTTTTCCACTCATACATTTTCTCCTAACTTTACCTTTACTTTTTTATTTATACCATTATAATAAATTATACCCATACAATCGTCAATAGTTTAAATATATATAATTATAGTTATTTTTTTGGTACACTAAAGACGACTATTTTTTAGGAGGAAGAACATGCCAAAATACATTGAGATCGCTCAAGCAATCGAGCGATCAATCAAAGAACAAGACCTCTTACAAGGAACACGTTTAGCCAATATCACAACACTAACCAAAGAGTACGATGTTAGCAAAAACACGATTTTAAAAACCTTACAGCTTTTAGAAGAACGTGGTGTGATCTATCAAGTCCAAGGTAGTGGGATTTTTGTACGCCGAAAAAAACGGCGTGGGTATATCAGCTTGATTCAAAATCGTGGCTTTACGGATGATTTAAAAGCAGCCGATGAAACATCACGCGTGATTACACTAGAAACCATAGCCGCAACTAAAGAGATTGCGACTAATTTGCAATGCGATGTCGGTGATCCTATTTACTTTGTTGAACGTGTGCACTCGATTCGTGGACAAGTTTTTTGCTTTGAACAATCCTACTATAAACAAGATATTGTCCCCTTTTTAAATCGCGCGATTGCAGAAGATTCGATTTTTGATTATTTAGAAAAAGGGTTGAATTTACAAATTGGTTTTTCCGATAAATATTTGAAAGTTGCTCGTGTCAAAGAAGATATCGCTCACTTTTTAGAACTGAACGTAAAAGACCCTGTTTTATTTATCGAGGAACTCTATTACACTGCTGCGGGAAAACCATTTGATTTTTCGAAAAACTATTATCATCCAGACTATTCTCAATTTTTTATTCAAAGCTAAATCCCCATCTGTTTGCTTCAATTAGCAAACAGACGGGGATTTTTTTATTGACCGAGATGACGTTTTTTAGGTGCTTGTTTTTCATGAAGACCATCTGATTCTTTATAGCCAAAAAGATAAGTCAAAGTAAAGGCTGCAATGATCGTAATTGCCGATACGATCCAGAAATACAAGAAATTATTGGGATCGGTTTTACTTGCAAAAGATGGGAATCCAATCAATGAACCGGTAAAGCCAAACATATCAACTTTTAATAATCCATTGACCAGGCCGCCAATAGCAGCTCCCATACTCGCAGTAATAAAGACACGCCCATATTTTAAATTGACCCCATACATCGCCGGTTCCGTAATACCGCAAAACGCTGAAATTGCAGCTGATGCTGACAATCCTTTTAAGTTTTCATTATTTCGTGTTTTCACATATACCGCTAACGCTCCGGCACCTTGAGCGATCATGGTAACCGAAACAATCCCATTTAAAACTGAATGACCACCGGGAACGGATAACTGAGCCGAAATAATTGGAATAACTGCCCAGTGTAACCCAAAAATTACCAATACTTGATACAACCCTCCAATAATCAAACCGGATAACGGCAAACTTAAATGAAGCAATGCTTGTAAACCATTTGAAATACCTGTTGAAATCAAGGTAATGATTGGACCGACTACAATCAAGACTGTCATACCGACTAAAAAAATCTCAACTAATGGCGTAAAGATCATTCTCAATACGACTGGCATCCAACTTTTGATCCATGGTTCAAGTTTAGCAGCCATCCAAGCTGCAAAAATCATCGGAAAAATCGAATACGTATATTGTGGAATATGAATCGGGATGCCTAAAAAATTCGAATTGATTCCCATTCCTAAAATATGATACGAAAATTTACCTGTCGCATAGATTTGGACCAGTGAAGGATAAATCAAAAATGCACCAATAATCGCAACGACTACAGGATTAGAACCTAATTTTTGTGCTGCGGTAAACCCAACTAATACTGGTAAGAAATAAAATGTTGCATCCCCCATCGCACTAATAATCACATAGGTTTGCGATGAGGTCGAAACACCGCCCCAAGTCGTTAAAATCGTCAAGATCCCTTTTAACATCCCACTAGCTGCCAACAATCCGACGACTGGCATCATCGATCCGGTAATTGTACCAATCAGATTTGCTGCTCCAAATTTGGTCTTAGCCCATAGTCCATGCTGATCTTTAAATGATACTTTCGTTTGTTCTTCGTTTGCTTGACTGAACCCATCACCTAATTGGGCAATCGCTTCATTAAACACATCTTCGACTGTTTGCCCAATCACCACTTGATATTGCCCACCTGCTCTAGCAACATCGATCACACCTGGAATTTTTCGAATCGCTTCATCATCTGGGATCGTTTCATCTTTTAAATAAAAACGCAAACGCGTGATACAGTGGATGAGTTGTGTGATATTTTTTTTACCTCCAACTGCAGCTAATACGAGACGTGCCGTTTTAGCATATCCATTTTTATCTGTTGAATCATTTGCTGGCTCTGTTTTCACAGTAGCTGTTATTGCTTTGAGCGTTAATGTGGCGACCGTTTCGCCTGCATGGACTTCACGACTCGTTTTGACGCCAAAAATATCGACCATTTGCTGGGTATTTGTGATCGCAACAATGATCGTAATATCTTTTCCAGCAGCTTTTACTTTTTCTAAATCGACTGTTGCTAATGGTGCTCCAGCTTGAATCTCTTCTCCTTGTGAAACGTTGACTTTAAAAGGAGCCCCTTTTAGATCGACTGTGTCGATTCCCATATGCAGTAAGA
>NZ_CAJYIS010000056.1 GCF_913775425.1 uncultured Enterococcus sp. | reverse complement strand
ATGTAAGGTCTTTTATTACTTCAAGTATAAACAGCTAGCATATAAATGTTAGCTGTTTATTTTTTGCTCAAGGGTTCCCTCTTTTTTTATTTTTTAGGTATTATTTAAATTTTATTGTAATTGCGATAATAACAAAAAACAATTCATTTTCTTTCGAGTTATCTTGTTTTATTTTATGAATTTCATGCTAAACTTAATTAATCAGAGTTAAGGAGGACTATTATGCTGTATAAAAAAGGTTTGTTTGTGACCAGTTGTTTGATATTGATGATTATTGCTGGCTTAAGTTACACTTTATTGCATCATGAAGAGCCAACTTCTATTCTTTCTTATGAAAATGAGCATTATACTGTTTTTACTGATCAGAATCAAAAAATAAAAATCGATTCCAACAACTTAATTTCACACGTACATAAGGAAGAGTTATTAACCAAAACGTTGACTTTACCTAAACACACACCTGTGAGCATCGCTTTTCGTGCTAGTGCGACTCAATTTACAATTAGTATAGAAGCAAAAAATGATACTTCTTTTGCTCAAACAACTACGATTCCAACGACTAAAGCGTATAACCAATATATCCCTTATGAAGAAATTGAATCTGGAATCGTTGGCTTATTTGTAGGAACAGACAACAAAAGTGATTTAGAATTGCTACAACATGATCCTCACGCGATTCAACAACTGGCTGATAAACAAGCGATTTTATTAGAACAAGCGATTTTGATTGAATAAATCATCGGTCATGATAACTATTGAGTTTAAAGGAGGCCACAACATGAAATTATCTCGTTCGTTTATGGAATTAAGTGCTTTGCTGTTGATTCCTATCGTGTTAAGTTTCATTGTTCATTTATTTTTTGCTGTATCGTTTGGATTGGTACTTGCTATTTTATATGCAATTTTAGTATTTTTCTCCCTTCCGTCAGATACTACATTTAGTCAAGCTGTGGATTATCAAACAAAAGTAAGTAATCCGACTCATCGTCTGCCTCTCATCAAACATTTAGCTTTTGTAAAAATGGATTGGATTCGTTTTTTATTGCTATTAATAGCTCTAATTGTAACTCTTGTAACGTGGTATATTATCGAGGTGAACTTATGACAGATGATTTCATTTTAGCCCATCTTTATAATTTGATTTTAAATCCAGGTACTCGAGAGTTTGAGCGCGAACAATTGATCCAAGCAAAAAATCAACTTGAAAATGGTGAGGAAACAAAACGAGTCTTGGCTACTTTAGAAACACAATTGCGTCCACTAGCATTAAGAGATAATCTAACTCCTGATGTAATGGAAACTTATCAAGAATGGTTTACTTCAAAAAAAATAGTGCATTCTTTTACGAAAGAGCACACTATGATTGGCGAAATAGCGATTTTTGCTGGGGGGTGTTTTTGGTGTATGGTAGAACCATTTGATACCTATCCTGGTGTTTTGAGTGTTGAATCTGGATATACTGGCGGTCACGTTATTAATCCAACCTACGACCAAATTTTGACTGGTGCTACAGGTCATACTGAAGCAGTTCGCATTATTTTTGACCCGATGATACTAAATTATCAAAAACTTTTAGAAATTTATTGGCAAGTTACTGATCCAACTGATGCTTTCGGTCAATTTCAAGATCGAGGCTCGCAGTACCGTCCTGTAATTTTTTATTGTAACGATATACAAAAAAAATTAGCAGAACAATCGAAAGCTTCTTTGACTAAGCTTTATCTGGATCCTATCGTTACTCAAATTGTACCAAGTATGCCTTTTTATTTAGCCGAACACTACCATCAAGACTTCTACCGTAAAGAACCAAAACGTTATCGTAAAATGAAACAGACACGTAAACAGTTACAGCAATTTAAAAACATCATGAACTGGTTGAAACGATATATCCTATAAAAATAAGTCCATTCTTCTAAAAAAAGAGTGGACTTATTTTTATAAGGTTAGTCCCCCAAATTTTTTAAGGGTTTATTTTTTGATTTTTTATATTATATTTCAAATGCGATAATAGTTTATATAACTAAACTTGTATCCTATTAACTGCCCATCCTTTATTAAAAAAACACTAAAGCAGTCTCCCGCTTTAGTGTTTTTAGTGTTTTGTTTATTCTGTAACAATTAACATCGATTTGATCGTTTTTCGGTCTTGCATATCTCGATAGGCTAGATTGACATCCGCTAAATGATACGTCTTTGTAAAGACTTTTCCTGGTTGGATATCTCCGTCTAATACTGCTTTTAATAAAAATTGTTTATCATAAGTCGTCACCGAAGCAGATCCGCCAGCAAATGCAATATTTTGCGCAAATGTAGAGCCAATTGGGCGATTGTTATAATGAGGAACACCGACGTATCCAATTCGTCCTCCATTATGTAAGACTCCAATTGCTTGGTCGATTGCTGCTTGTGTCCCTACACATTCTAAGGCTGCATCTGCACCTCCATTTAATAACTCGCGTACTTTCTGAATCCCCTCTTCTCCTCGTTCAGCAACCACTGCTGTTGCCCCTAATTCAAGTGCTAATTGTTGACGATCTTCATGCCGACTCATCAAAATAATTTGCGAAGCACCACGCATTTTCGCTGCAATTACCGCACATTGTCCCACTGCACCATCACCGATCACAACAACTTTATCACCTGGTTTTACTTCAGCACAACGCGCTGCATGATAACCTGTTGGCATCACATCCGCTAAGGTTAATAAGGATTTGATCATCCCTTCTGTATAATCAGAAGGTTGACCGGGAATCTTGATCAATGCCCAGTTGGCATAATGGAACCGAATATATTCGGATTGAAATCCATGCGACCAGTTGCTCGCACCTTGATGACGATCACAAGTACCATCAAAGCCCGCACGGCATGCATCACATTCACCACAGCCATGCCGTAAATGGTACAATAACAAAATCACCTGGTTTTACAGTGGTAATCGCTGAACCGATCTCTTCAATGATTCCTAACGCTTCATGTCCTGAGTTTTCAGAGTGTGCCTCTTTATCATCACCATGTGCATATGACCAAAGATCTGAACCACACACGCAAGCCCGTACGACTTTAATGATGACATCATCATCTGCTTGTAACTGCGGTTTTTCTACATCATATACTTGCATTTTTCCTGCTTCTTCAAAAATTGCTGTTTTCATTTTATTCCCTCCCATTGTTTACAAAGTGGTATATTGTTCATCGCTTACGGCTTCTAACCAGACCGGCGTACCTGCTGTAATTGTTAGATGTGTGAACCAGCTATCTTTAGTGGCGCCATGCCAATGTTTAACACCATCATGTGTCACTACGACATCACCCGCATGAAGTACTCGTGCCTCTTCTCCTTCTTCTTGATACCATCCCGTACCGGACGTGACCAATAAAATTTGATAGCCACCTTGATGGATATGCCAGTTATTGCGACAT
>NZ_CAJYIS010000055.1 GCF_913775425.1 uncultured Enterococcus sp. | reverse complement strand
AGCCACATGACAAAGATCGTTAATAGAAAAAAAATCAGCCATCCTAGATAAGTCAACCATTGGTCTTTGATATAATTGCGTATCGTCATCATCTATCCTCACGGCACAATATAGCCTTGGCCAACTTTTGTTTCGATATAACCATAAACACCTGCTTGTTCGATTTTGCGACGCAAGCGATTGATATTGACTGTTAGTGTATTGTCATCCACAAATCGTTCATCATCCCACAAAGCACGCAGTAATTTTTCACGGCTTAAAATCTTACCATGATTTTTCATTAAAATATACAAGAGACGATATTCGTTTTTACTTAAATCGACAAGTTCTCCTTTGATCTCCACACTACTATTGTCAACGTTTAATACTAATTCATTGTGTGAAAGCGTTTCTTGATTCGCTTCTACATAATTATATGAGCGACGTAATAATGCATTGATCTTTGCGACTAAGACGTCCAAATCAAACGGCTTCGTTACAAAATCGTCGGCCCCCATGTTCATTGCCATAATCATATCCATATTGGTATTGCGGCTTGAAATAAAAATAATTGGAACTTTTGAGATTTCACGGATTTTTTGACACCAATAATAGCCATCAAAAACAGGTAAATTGATATCTAATAACACAAGTTGTGGTTGCTCTGTTTGAAAATCATCAAATACTTTTTGAAAATCAGTCGTACCGCATGTTTCAAATTGCCATTTTTCAAGTTCTTCGCTGATCAATTCGCGAATTACTTTTTCATCTTCTACAATCATAATTTTTGCCATGATAACATCCTCCTTTAATCCTCAAAACTTTCTGCCAATCTACAGTTACAATTGGTATTCTTCATTATTGTAACAAAAAAAAGAAGGAGATGCTCTCCTTCTTTACTCAAATTATCGATTTAATTCACAAGTTGCGTCTTCATCGGCAATAATCGTCACATTTGGATGTTTTTGTAACACGCTCGCAGGTAAATCTTCAGTGATCGGTCCTTCGATCATCCCTTTGATCGCTTGTGCTTTGCTTTTACCAAATGCAAGCAACACGATTGCTTTACTTTGCATAATCGATTGAATTCCCATCGAAATCGCTCTAGTCGGTACGTCTTCAATTTTATCGAAATAACGTTGATTTGCTTTTATCGTCGATTCAGTTAATTCGACCACATGCGTTGGCGTATCAAAAGGTGTATTCGGTTCATTAAATCCGATATGTCCATTACGTCCGATTCCTAAAATCTGTAAATCGACTGGATGATTCGTTAAAATCTCTTCATATCTTTGGCATTCTTGATTTAAATCTTCTGCTTTCCCATTTGGGATATAGCTTTCTTTAAATGGTTTTTTTGCAAATAAATGTTCATGCATGTACATATGGTAACTTTGAGGATCAGTCGCTGAAAGTCCAACATATTCATCTAAATTAACGGAAGTAAGTGCCGAAAAATCTAAATCACTGGCAACCATTTCTTGATATAACGTTTCAGGAGTACTCCCAGTTGCTAATCCCATCGTTTGTAAGCCGTTATCCATTGCATTTTGCACCAATTCAAAAGCTTTTTTGCCACCTTCTACTGCATTGTTTACTTGAATAAGTTTCATTTCGTTGCACCTCTCTTTTTGGTATATACCAAATTTATCATATCCCTTTAAAAAATGCAAGTATTGTCTAGACCATTTTGACTATTCCGCCAAAAAAGTCGTCATATTCGTTTGATCAATCATTGGAAATTGAGCAATTTGCTTTGCAATAAGCGCGGCGATCGTTTTCAAATGCCCCTTTTCATCGTTTTCCATCTGCAATACAAGTAACGGTTCATGCAAACTCAAACGAAGCAAGAACCAACCTGATCCGTACGGTGCACTGATTTTCATACGGATTCCTTCTTCATTTTCTGGATCTAAAGTAAAGCCAAGTTCAGTAAATGACTGGAAAGAATCAATAACTTTTTGACCGTTTACTCTCGCTTCTTCTGTGATTAAAAAGCGGATCTCTTTTGTTTCTGCAGGTTGTTTTAAATCTGCCATTAAGTCGTCTAAACTTTTTTGTTGTTCGACTAATGTTGGTAGCAACATTAAAATCTTGGCGATTACATAGGCACCATCATCTAAGAAATAATTTTCTTTAAAGGCTGCATGACCACTTGTTTCGATCGCTAGTTGACAATCGATACCTTGTTGATTTAAAGCGACTGCTTTGTTGATAACGTTGCGGTATCCTGAAATATAACGAACTTGTTTACCACCAAGGGATTCGATAAAGGTTTTTAGATGATCTGAGGTTGGTGAATTCGTTACGATACTTGTACCTGGATATTCGCCTAAAATAATTTGGCTTAAAACAGCAATCAAGTTGTTACGATTCATCACAGCTCCCGATTTCGTGACAACGGCTGAACGATCGACATCTGTATCAAAAATCACACCTAGATCAGCATGATGGGTCAAAACAGCTTCTTTGATACTAGCCATGGCTTCTTTATTATCGGGATTTGGGATATGATTTGGAAAAGCGCCATCAGGTTCTAAAAATTGTGAACCAGTAGTATCTGCACCTAAAACTTCTAGTACTTTTTTTGCAAAAAAGCCTCCCGCGCCATTACCCGCATCGACTAAAATATGCCAACCAGATAATGGTTGATTGGTTGTAGCATTCATTCCTTGTTTGATTTTTTCTACTAGATCATTTGCATATGGCGTTAAAATATCGGCTTGTTGAACCGTACCCTGTTGCGATATACCTTGGACTTTAGCATGTTCTAAAATAAAGCGAATATCACTTTTTTCTGCTCCGCCATCACGACTAAAAATTTTGATTCCATTGAAATAGTAAGGTAAATGGCTTGCAGTAAACATGATTCCTGCATCACAATCAAATTCTTTAAATTGAGTCGCCATAAACATGGCTGGTGTCGTAGCCATTGCAAAATCAACTACTTCAACACCTTGTAGCACTAGGGCTTTAATAAATGCTGTCACTAAATTCGGTCCGCTCAAGCGACTATCGCGACCAACACCGATTTTTAAAGGCTGTGATATTTTTTTGTGTTCATTTAACCAAGAAACAACTCCATACGCAATCGCTTCAACAGCTGCTGGTGTTAAATTGGCTTGATGTTCTTTTGTCTCAATTGCAATCCCTCTAATATCTGATCCATTTTGTAATGCGAATAATTCCTCCACAATAAAGAACCTCCTTGACTAAACTTGATTTTAGTTTTTATTACTATAATGATAGTGTACCTTACTTTTAAACATATAGATACGAAAAAACATGCTCTTGTTTAATAAAGAGCATGTTTTTTCGTATCACTCGTTTAGCTGATCCAATCGTTCACTAAACCATCGACCGTTTAGTACTTGTTTGATTAATACTTGTTTTTCTTCACTAGAAATACTGGTATCTTGCTCCATTTCGCGTAAGACATCTTCATACGTATAGCTTTTTTTCTCGACTGTTGCAATAACATTTTCTTTATCTGCGTCTAAGTATAAAATATCTCCGTCTGATTGGTTCCAAGGCTGCCACTTGATTCCCTTAAAATCTGGATTTCCTGTTTGAATAAATGAAAATAGAGTTTGTTGGAAATCATCACTCAAAGTTTTCGCACCCACTGAATTGTACCCATCTTTCACTAAAGCATCATAATTATGATTATCTTGATCTAACAATGGAACAAATACACCATGAAACGAGCCGATTTTCGCCATCTCTTCCCCAACAACAGCTGCATTTTGTCCAAATAAAAGCTCCATTGCATAGATTGGTTTTTGATATTTCGTACCTAATGTCTCAGCCGACTCTTGTACATTAAATAAACTATATAATTCTCCACCATATTTATTGATAAAATCATACTGCGCTTTGATGTTAGGATCTGTATCGATGCGACCATCAGCAATATATTCAGCAAAGTAGGAATCAAAGCGACCAAATAATGAAAATTCACGATCGCCTGTAATCATTAACAACGGGACATCATTTTTGATTTCACCTTGAAATCCTTCTTTAGGTAAAACTACTCCATCATTATACAGATGAGGAAAGACACGCATACGAATCCCTGCATTTCCCATTAATGGTGCTAAACGTTTGCTATCTAATCCATATAAATAATCCTTCACCTTTGTATCGTCTTGTAACAACCAACTTTTTGCTTCTTCATTTGAAGTAGCCAATTGATCTTCTACAACCAATGGTGCTAATGCTTCTGCAAAAATTTCTTGACTCTCTGCTTCGTCCGCAATCGTCATCCCACCACTAAATGAGATCGCCTTTTGAAACTTCCCTTCAAAAATAGGAGACATCAACATCGCCATAACATCACGTCCACCTGCTGAAAACCCTGAGATCGTGACATTTTCTGGATCTCCACCAAATGCTGCAATATTTTGTTGGATCCATTCTAAAGACTTGTTCAAATCCAATAAACTATAATTACCTGAATTTTCAAGCTCCGTACCATGTTTCAAAGCAGGTAAGGGATTAAAGCCTAAAACTCCTAGACGATAGTTTACTGAGACCATGATTGCATCATGTGTTTTGACAAAAGAGGCGCCTGAAAGCTCTTGAGCATTTCCAGTTTGATTATTTCCACCATGAACATAGACTAATACTGGAAGTTTATCTTTATTCGTATCTGTGCGATAGATATCTAAATTTAAGGCGTCTTCACTACCAATGATCCCATCTGCAGAAGCTTGAATCGCTACATTTCCTGGTGCAGTCGCTTTTTTTATTCCCTCCCATGATTGAGGGTCTTGAGGTTCTTTCCAACGGTTGCTACCTGACGGATCGGCTGCATAAGGAATACCTTGCCACAACCGTACACCATCTTGAATCGATCCTTCGACTTTTCCATATTTCGTTGTAACAATAGTTTCTTTATTTTCTGCATGCTGTTGTGTTGTTTCTTGTGTCGGTTCTTCTTTGGTTGTCTGTTGACATCCAGCAAGTATCCCCGTAAAAAATATACCGCTTACAATTAAACCAACTGTTAATTTTTTCATCTTCTTAGCTCCTTATTTTCTAAAATGATCAAAAAACAAAAAGCGCTCCTAAAAGAAAAGGAACGCTTTTTACTTGTCTAATTATTGCTTAAATCTTCACCGTTCGTTGCAATCACTTGTTTATACCAATCAAATGATTTTTTCTTCGAACGTTTTAAGGTTCCATTTCCTTCATTGTCACGATCGACATAGATAAAGCCATAACGTTTTTTCATTTCACCCGTTCCAGCACTCACTAAATCGATACAGCCCCAAGTCGTGTACCCTAAAAGATCGACACCATCTAATTCTACTGCATCCTTCATCGCTTGGATATGTGCTGCTAGATACTCGATACGGTAATCATCAATGACATTTCCGTTTTCATCAGGTGTATCGACAGCTCCTAAACCATTTTCTACAATAAATAATGGTTTTTGGTAACGATCATATAGATCATTCATCGTCACACGTAAGCCTAACGGGTCAATCTGCCAACCCCATTCACTAGCTTCTAAGTAAGGATTTTTAACAGAGGCAAAGATATTTCCTGCTGTTTGCTCATTGATTTTTGGATCAGTCGATTGTACACGTGAAGAATAATAAGAGAATGAAATAAAATCAACTGTATGTTCTTTTAATAACTCTAAATCGCCGTCTTCAATCGGTAATTCAATTCCTTTACGTTCTAGTTCTTTTAATGCATAAGCTGGATATTCTCCGCGCGATTGGACATCGATAAAGAAGAAATTCTCACGATCTGCTTTACGTGCTGCCCATACATCTTCAGGTTTACATGTATACGCATAATTTGTACCTGCTGCTAACATACAACCAACTTGATTTTCAGGATCGACTTCGTGTGCAATTTTAGTTGCTACTGCACTTGCTAATAATTCGTGATGTGCTGCACGGTATTTTACTGCTTCTGGATCTTCGCCTTCTTCAAAATAAAGACCAGCCCCCATAAATGGTGCATGTAAGATCATATTGATCTCATTGAACGTCAACCAGTATTTTACCAAGCCTTTATAGCGTGTAAAAATCGCACGGCATAAGTTTTCATAAAAGCCAACCATCTCACGACTACGCCAAGCTCCGTATTTTTCAACTAAATGCATTGGACAGTCAAAGTGTGTGATCGTTACTAGCGGTTCGATCCCATGTTTGTGACATTCTTTAAATAAATCTTCATAGAATTGTAGACCATCTTCGTTTGGCTCTGTTTCATCACCTAATGGGAAGATTCGACTCCAAGCAATCGACAAACGATAGGTTTTAAATCCCATTTCCCCAAATAAAGCAATATCTTCTTTGTAATGATGATACATATCGATCGCTTCTTTTGCTGGATAAAAATGTTCATCGTCAAAATCAAACATTTTCATTTCTCCTGTAATAACTGGGAAACGGTCTTTTCCAACTGGTGCTAGATCAACGTTAGCTAGACCACGTCCGCCTTCATTATAGCCACCTTCACATTGATTGGCCGCAGTTGCGCCGCCCCATAAAAAGTCTTCTCTAAATCCCATGAACTCGATCTCCTCTACATTTTGATTGAAGAAACTGTATACAGCTTCCTAATAATTTGCCCTAATCAATTTGAGTGGGCCGATGGATAAGCTTCTTAGATAACAAAAAACCTAATTTTTTAGACACAAAGAGACCTGAAAAAATCCACTCCCTAGGTTATCTAAAAAATCAGGTTTAGCTTGTATCTAAACAATCACTATCCATCATTTCTACTCTTTTACTATAACGAATAATACAGTAAAAGTCAACGCTTTCAAAAATCATCTATTTCATTTTATTTATTTTAAACCTAAACTTTAAGATACTATCTTCTCTATTGACCAAATATCTTTAAGTAAGATAAATTGCTTGAAGATGGCGTTTTTCATTAGGTGTAAGTTGTAAAGCTTGGGTCAAAAAGTTCTCAGTACTTCCATAGCTTGTCATCATTTGATCAAAACTAGCATCTAAGTATTCCTTTTTGGCCATAAAAAAGACGGGTAATTCATCTAGGATCGTTTGTGGTAAATTCAATCCACTCACTTGTTCGTGCATTTGTGCTACACTTTTTGTTAGATACGTGTTTGTTCTCAAGTAATCCGCTACGATCGTGTCATAATCGACATCCATCAAAAGTAAAAATAACGCTGCAGCAAATCCTGTACGATCTTTTCCAGCCGTACAATGAAATAAAATGCTTTGATCTGGAGCATCATTTTTTAATAGCATATCGATATACATACGATACGTTGTGTGCGCTTGCTCATTTGTAACAAATCCACGATATAATTCAATCATGATCTCATCAGCCGTTTTCCCAGTTTTTAATTGTTCCATTAGAGCTTGTGGCGAAGCAGACGTATCAAAAACTGGCAAAAAGTAATTTAAAACGCCACAAGGTGTGGCATCTGGATTTTGTTCGCGTTCTTCTTTTGAACGAAAGTCGATGATCTTACGCACACCATACGTATAAAGTAATTCCTGGTCCTCTTTTGACAATTGACTCAAATCAGCCGAGCGAACCAATTTCTTTAGACGTGTCACGTTTCCTGTCTTGGTTTGATAACCACCCATATCACGAATATTCTCAGCATGTTGTAATTGGATAATTGTTTGCATCATACGCCACTCCTTCTTTTTCTATCCCTATCATACTCATTATTTGCATATTTTCCATGGGATTAAAAGAAGTTTTTTCGAACAAGTTTGTAAGGTGTTGATGCCTTATTTTTTATTGAAAAAATCAAACAACGCCTGACGGATCGTCGACATATCTTCTACTAAAAATGCTGATGTAACAAAACAGCGAATCAGTTTCTCATTTGCTTGTTTAGAAACACGATGTTCATATTGATTTAGATGGATCATAATATCTGGTGCATCATAGTCAAACGAAATATTATAGAGATAAGAAAAAGATTCTCGTACGATATTTTCGGCGGTTCGAATTTCTAAAATCGTCCGTGCTCCGTAAAATCCTACGTTGATTTTGCGTTCCCTAAAAGACAAACTGGTCAAATAAGCGACTAGTTTCCCATAATTTCTTTGTAAAACTTCGATTGGTCCAATGATATGTTGTGGATACGTTTGTTCTAGTTTTTTTAAATAATTCGCTAATTGTGACATTAGTCTAGGTACTCGAATATCTAATTCCCGATAATGAATCGAATTGATCCAATTTGGAAAAAGCCAATCATTTAAATGGATCGTGATAAAAAAAGGATAAAGTTCTTTATGATCAGATCGTGCGATTGGAACGATTTGATTGGAAAAATCAGTAATAGCAGCCTGTAAAAATTGATTCAAAGGTAAAGGTAACTTCCTCATCAATTGTAAGACTTGTTCTCCTTTTTTACGCATATAAAAAAAATCCTTGGCTAAAATTTGAAATACCAAATATGCGTGTTCAGTATTGGATAAACGAAAATGATAGGTTGGTATCAGTTGCTTTTGAACAATCTCATCTGCTAGCTCCAAGTTTTGTGCTAATATAGAGGATAATTTAACCTTATAACCCAATTTAACACGAGTCATTTGGATAGCAATATCGTATTTGATTGTTTGGATCACTTCTGACTCTCTTGCTGTTTTATATTTAAACTCTGCTAATTCAAATGTTTCTTCGATAAATTGATCGACTTGTTGTTCATCCACTAACTCAAATGGCCATGGAGAAGACTCGTATAAATTCATTAATGAATCACGTGCCAAACGTCTGATAATCGCTTCTTCGCCGACTAACTCTAATTCTCCTTGCGATGTTTTGATCGTCAATGCATAAGAAGCTAATAACTTTCGCATCGTACTGAGTCGCCGTTTTAAT
Organism: uncultured Enterococcus sp.; assembly: GCF_913775425.1. Taxonomy (GTDB): domain Bacteria; phylum Bacillota; class Bacilli; order Lactobacillales; family Enterococcaceae; genus Enterococcus_G. The sequence continues at coordinate 30,632 of NZ_CAJYIS010000055.1, read as the reverse complement.
GTCGAATCTGAAAGATAAAATTCATCCATGAATTGAATCCGATTCACACGTTTTCCTAAGATCAAACGTACGCCTAATTGGACAACTGCACATTGTTGTACAATAAAATTACGCAAAAATCGATACTCATTAATGTCTTCTATTTCCCATTTGATGAAATGATCATCTAGTCTAAAATGAATCGATGCTACTTTACTTTGTTTAATAAAAAAAGCGATTCTTTCGCTATAGCGTAGAAGTGTTTTTTCACTCATATCTAATTGATGTGCTAATTCTCTTAAGGATATCTCTTGTTCCACGTGCTCTAGTGCATTTAAAATAGAAATGATTCTTTCGATCTCAGGATCATAAAGTTGTAGCAATTCACTTCCCATATTCTTTCTCCTTTGTATAAAATAACAAAATAAAATAGATTACATTTGTATATTACTCTATAACGAATATTATTAAAATAAAAATAAAGGTATATGGATATTCATATACCTTTATTTTAGATAATATTTAAATAACGTTCTGTTTAATAAAAATATACAAATTATTACGATTAAAATAACTATATACATTATTTTTAGATTTCCTGTTTGTTTATGCTGATATATCCGTACTTCTTTTCTTTGCATTTCGTATGCAGTAGTCGTTACTGCTTTTTCTTTTGCAATCGGATAAGCTCGAATCAAATAGCGTTGACTAGTTAACACAGGGGTTGGGCAAGTAAAAATGGTTAGCATCGGTTCAGCACTTGGTGCAAGTACATCAAGATCACGCTCATCAATCAGCACTGTTTCACTTATTTTATATGTTCGTTCTTCATCGAGATACATGACCTTGATTTCTTGTCCAACTTGCGCTTTAGTCACTAACTGTCCAAATAATAAGGATTCTAACCCTAAATGATGACCAAATACTACTAGATTATCTGTCGCTAAACTTCTTTTTGGAAACATGACCACCCCACCATAGAATAAATTTTGGTTGGTGATCCCAATATATAAAGGTTGAATCCAGTTGATTTCAGGAATTTGGATCGAACCATACATTGTGAGTTCTTTAGGCAACACTTGTTGAAGACTGTCTGTCAACGAAAGACTGTGGATCATTTCTTCATTTGGAATTTTTTTTGGTAGTTCCATAGAATAATTTACAAGTGGTTGAGTCGCAATCTGATAGCTAATGACGCGTTCTTTCCATAAAGGATATGTCATTAGCAATATACTGATAAGCATCAGTCCTGTAACCAACCATTCGCTAAGAATATAAGAACTATTTTTCCTCGTTTGTTTTTTCATCCTTTTGCTTCTTTCGTTTCCAAATCAAGAAAATAATTAATAAAGCAATGATCAACAACAATAATCCAATGACCCAATAAAGCCAACTCGTATCATTTTCTTCAATCGTCACATCTTGTTTATTGTATTGTTTAGCTAGTTCTCCGCTGATTGAAAAATCTTTATCAAATTCCCATTGATTCAAAAAAGTTAGCGTCTTTCCGTCTTTTCCTGCCACAGAAACGGTTCCCTCATCCGACTTATTTCCGTAGGCCATTAAATGCAAGTGATAATTTCCAGGTTCTAATTTTTGACCATTCAACGAAACTGGATAAGAAAAATTGGAATTTGGTGCCATTTGAAGTCCTTGCGCATCGATACTATATTTTATTTCCGGATTATCTTTATTCGTAATTTCCCCGACCAATTTCAGTTGATTTAAATAGCGTGATACAGGATTTTGTAGCGTCATTTCAATCACATTACGTGCATTGACTTGATTCGCAGCAACATCTAATAAATTCAATTTAGGCTCAACAACAGTTTCGTTTTCTCTCATCAATAACGCAATAACATAAGAATATTCATTTTTAATTGCTAGTCCTTTTTCTTCAGAAGTAGCTTTAGTCTCTGCTTGTTTCTCTTTGAATGTGATTCCACCAGCCATGACTCCATCGAATGCTTCACTTGGCATCGTGAGTGCAACAGGGACTTCGACAACCGATTTCGCTGGTAAGTTGATTTCCTTTTCAATAGTCGCATAATCCTTGAGATTATACTTTAAACTTTCGTCTGTTTTAATGGCATTTTGACTGTACTCTACTACTCCATTTAAATTTGTAGTCGCACTATTGATGCTCGCTTCAATCGTCACAGCTTTGTCAGTGTCATTTTTTAGTTGAACCTTAAGGGTTTGCTTTTGGCTAGGTGATAATTTTAAATCGAAGTAGGATTTTTCTTTATCTAGTTGATTATCTGGTATGACTGGATTAACTGCGAAATTAAATTCAGAGGCCTGAACTAAACTAGGGATTATCCAAAGTAAGGTACATATACCTAAAGCATAAATTAATTGGTTTAATTTCATCATCGCTCACTCCTTGTTATGTACTGAAAAAGGAGTCTCCTCCTTTTTCAAATAATGCATTATGTCGTCGGCTCTTCATTGGCAGGAATTTCCGATAGTGTCCAAGTAAATGTCGTCGTATATTCTGTGGCATATTTAGTAGTCGAACCTGGAACTTCTAGCGTAATACTCTCTGCTGCTGAAGCACTATCTCCCCATGCATGTAAATAAGTTCCAGCGCCTTGTCCATTCTCAGCTGACATCACCAATGATTCTACACCATAGTTTTCTGAAGACGTATCATCTGATGCTGGAACCAATGTGATGATTTCATTACCCGTAGGTGCTGCAGAACTCGAATTCGTTACTATATGTCCGTTGTTTAACACAATCTTTGCTCCAGTCAATTCTTTCCCGTTAGCATTTTTAAATTGACCGTTTTGTTTTACTTTTAGTGTCCAACCGCTTTCTTTCCCACGATTATCAGTTACCTGAACATAGTTAGGACCTTCTGTTTTTTCATTGTCTTTGGTTGTATATTTTTGCGTCTCAGCATGGTAGACCTCTGTCGTTGAAGTGATTTTTTGTTCTCCAAATTGCAAACTAGATGCAAAATCGATTGATAATGGTCCTGCTGTTCCTGGTTTAGCTTCTCCCCCCTCGCCGTTTTCACCAGGATTGGTCGGATCAGTTGGTGTGATTGGATTTTCTGGTTGTAGCGGATCAACTGGTTTGGTAGGATCAGTATTTGCTGTAAATGTCACGGCTCCATTTGACGTATAGACAGCTCCTGTTTCCTCCGCAAAAGCTATCGTGGGTAAGACCATAGTACTCATAAGTAATCCTGTAAATACTATTGCTGCTTTTTTCATTTTTTATTCCCCCTGTTCATTTGTTGGTACATCAGTTAATGTCCAAGTCAGTGTCGTTGCATAAGATACTGCATCCTTTGGTGTATTCCCTGGTACAGTCAATGCAATTGCCTTAGTAATATCTGTTGTAACATCGTTGTTATCCGCATCTTTTTCAGTCACTGTTTCTACCGTACCAAAAGCATCCACCCAAGTTCCAGCACCTGCATTTTTGGCTGCTGTCATTACTAAAGACTCCGCTCCATTTGGATCAAGTGTGATTGTTGATTGCGCTGTTGGTGCCGTTACGTTCATAGTTGCAGAATCCACTTTAGGATCGGTTAAAACAATGACTGATCCTGTTAGAACTTTGTTTAACGTATCGTCATTTTTAAATTGTCCATTTTGTTTAAGTGTTAAGGTCCAGCCTGCATTCGAACCACGATTATCTGAGATTTGAACATAGTTTGGTGTAACTAGATCCTCTTTATATTTTTGTGCACGTGCATAATAAGTTTGTGTTTTATTGGAAATCTTATTCATCCCAAAATCAAAACTTGAAGCATAGTCGATCGATAAAGGTCCTTTGGTTCCTGGTGTTGGATCTGTCCCATCTGGATTAACTGGATTAACTGGTTTATCAGGATCAGGATTGGTCGGATCTACTGGATTAGTCGGATCGGTACTAGGCATAAATTTTACCGTACCATCGGTTGTGTATGTTCCGCCATCTTCTGCAAATACAAACTGAGTACTACATAATGTCAATCCTAACCCCAAACAAAGTGCAATCGTCTTTTTCATATCTATTTCCTCCCTAAATTATAAATTTTCTGGTGTACTAGCCAAAGTCCAAGTCAATGTTGTAGTATATTCTTTAGCCAATTTTACTGATTTACCTGGAATACTAAGTTTGACACTATTCGCACCTGTTTTTTCATCCCCTAAGCGGTACAACCACGTTCCCATACCTTGTTTTTGTGCCGCTGTCATAATTGTTGTAGCTGTTCCAGGAATTAAGGCTGTTTCTGTTTCCCCTTCGTTAATTGTCGGTGCATAAGTTTGATCTACAGCTGATACTGCCATAGCATTAGCAAAACTAAGTGATGCTCCCTCCAAAGGTTCATTTTCAGCCGTTTGAAACTGTGCCATCTGAGTCACTGACAATACCCACCCCATTTGAGTTCCACGTTTATCGGTTACTTGGATATAGTTAGGCCCAGTTGTGAGTTCAGTACTCCCCTGTTTTTTATAACTTTGAAGTGCCGCATAGTAATTCTCATTTGTTGTGGTGATTTTTTGTGTACCAAATAAGAAGTCAGAAGCAAAATCAAGCGAGAGCGGTCCAGGAGTTCCTTTATCTGGATCTACTTCATTTCCCTCTGGATCAGTTGGTGTTACGGGTTGATCTGGGTTTAAAGGATCAACTGGTTTCGTTTGAGAACTGTCCTCTTCAAACGTCACACTACCTTTAGAAGGATAGGTTATCTCATCTGCCCAAATATTAGATCCATACCCTAATAAGCTCCCGAATACCAACAGACTACTCCATAAAACTAAATGCTTTTTCATTTTATTTCCTCCCTTTTTCTTTGAATCAATATACTTAAACCTAGTGATAGCAATAATCCTATAAAAGAAACTATATACTCTGATTTACTTCCTGTGGATGGTAAGATTCCATACCCTTCTTGATTGGTTTGTTGGCTGCCTGTAATGGGAAATTTTGTACTCGGTAGACTGGAATCACTTGTTTCTATATGATCAGATGACGTATTTGTTTCTGATTCATATACCCCATAAAATCCAGCTTGTCCTGTAGTTGAATAATCGTTACCATCGGCCGTCACCACCATCGGGAAAAAAAGGCCAATTAGAATCAAACATCCTATATACTGTTTTTTCACTTTTAGCTCCTCCTTTACTCATTTCCCGGTGCATCAACAAGTGACCAAACTAAAGTACCTTCGTATGCTCCCTTTTTTTGTTGTTCGACTGGTACAGTCAACTGTATTCCTTTTTTATTTTCTTTTGACCAATCAGTATTGATCTCATAAGTTTTATCTTCTGGTGTATCCGTAGTATAAATCGGTACAGCTCCTTCATTTAACTCGATAATATTCTCTTGATCTTGATAGAATAAAACACTTTCTAAATAATCATTTGAATTTGACTTATTCGTCAATGGTCTCGTTTGAGTCACCATTAGCTGCCATGGCGAATGTTGTTTCCCACGTGTATCACGTACCAGTAAATTATCAGATAAGTTCGACCAGTAAGTCATTGTTTTTGTAGTTACTTTTTGCGTTCCAAAATCAATAGAAGCCGGTGTTTCCAGTAATTCTAAAACCCCATAAACGTAGACATTGATATCTTTAAAAAGTGTCTTCTCACCTAATGTGTACGAGTAAGTTGCTTTAACTTCGTTTGGTAATTGATCTGCTGTCGTTTGTTGAATCGTAGTAAATGTATCTTTGGGCAATTGAGCACTCGTATTTTCAGTATTATCTGCGAAAATAACCGTTGCTTTAGTAAACTGATCGAGATCACTTTGATCATTCAGCGCATTTGCTTGCATCTTTGGTAGCTGTATATCTTGAGCGTAAACTGCAAATTGTTGATCATCTGAAATAACCGCATTATTGGATACTACGACCAAGTTACGTGTTTGAGACTGTTGATTTTCACTAGTTGTTCCTGCCTTATACGTAATTGGATATTTTTTTGAAGATTCATTCTCAGTGAAAGTAGTTGCTTTGATTTCTTCAAACTGTTCTTGGGTCAAACTACTTGTAAAAAATGGACGACCTTTAGCATTCATCAAGGAAACGACTTCATCGATATTTGTTAACTTTTGTGCTTGATCTTGAGTCATGATGACGTTGCGAGAAGTCAATTCGACTTTATTTGAATAAACGATCTTCACTTGATAACTATACTCGCCACTTGGTGATTTCCAGTCTACGGAACTAGAGTCCGCTTGTTCAGCAACCGTTGTAGGTGCTTCATTAACTTTAGTCGTCGTGATTGCACCTTGATACAACCAAGAACCAGTTGTTTTAGTCTCTGGTTCAAAAGTTAAAGTGGGGATGATCGATGTTGAATAAGGGATGATTAATCTCCCTTTTTGAACTCTCGTTGCCGCAATTTCCGTTCCCCAAGCTTGTAGTGTAAGAGGTTCATTATTGGCTTTTACTTGTGTTACATCGTGGAAAATATTACCTGTTCCTTCAACAATGCCTGGTTGCTCTACCTCGTAATCGATAATCGAGCCAGGGATCGCGACCCCATAACCATTAGTCGATCCTGTAATGTCATTGTCTCCGACATAAGTTTTACCGGTTGCTTTTTCGATCCCTTTAAAATTTCTAGGCCCAATTTTAGTGGCATTTGTTTTAACGGGATTGATCGTTAGTACTTGGTATCCTTTTAATTTCCCAAAATATGTTCCTGTAATATCTAATAAGGCTGTTGTATTGGTCGTATTTTTAATCCAAGTCAGTCGATCCGTTTCAATGTTAGGCGTTTCAAAATCTGCTAGATTAATCTTCCCTGTGCCTTGAGGAGACTCGATCGTTCCTTCGTCTTGAACTGTCAACTTGCTTCCTGATAAATAATTACTTGCATTGGCAATCCCTAAACCAGAATTTTTACTTAATGTAATCGAGCCAAAATTATTATATGTCGTACTATGATTTGCTGCTGTTGCTCCACCACCATTTAAAATATTTCCGCCATTAGCAAAAATTTTTAATCCATTAGTCACATTTAATTCATTGAAATTGATGATTCCTTTTCCCGTTATATTGATGGGGTCCGTCTGATATTGATCAGTGCCATCAATATTGTTCCCAAAATTATATCTGACTTGATTTGTTGAATTGGCTACAATGGTATTGGTAAAATTATCATCAGCGTTCCCACCAGATAATCCATTGATTTGATTTGCTCCTTGAATATTCGCTTCGACATTACGCAAGATTTTTCCATTTACGATGTTTGAATACTGTGTAGCATAAAGCGTCCCAATATTTGAACCTGCAGCTTGAATGTTCATTTTGATCGAACCACTTTTTGTATTGTTTCCTGAAGTTCCACCACCATCACCATAAATCGTTGCTCCATTTAGCGAATCGACACCTGGTTTTGTAAAAATATTCATTGTGATCGTATTTTGTTCATTTGTTCCTAAATTTGTATTGACACCATACGGACGTCCTCCAGTAATATACGTGCCTGTTGGTAACTTAAACTCTTTGTCCGATTTGCGTAGATCTATAGTCAAACTCGTATTTCCAAGTAAATAACCGCTATTCGTTACCCCACCTGAAAATCCATTATTACCTGTGCGTGGCGTCCCTGAAAAGTCGCCTCCATAAACGTACATCTCACCATTTCCTGTTACCGTATGCGAACCTGCAACTCCATAAGTCGCTCCCATAGATGCATTGATCGTCCCGTCATTCACTACCACTTTAGCATTCCCGACAATTTTCGAGTCGTCCCAACCACCACCTGTTAAAAACCAATCGACTTGTCCGTTGTTTACTACTGAACTTCCATTGCCATATACGCGAGCTCCATTATATCCAGTTCCTTCCATCGTATCGATCAACCCACTATTTAGAGTATGAGAAGAATTCCCTTCAATCACCCCGGTAAAAGAACCTCCATATGTCCAACGAGCTACGGCATTATTAATTACTAATTTAGTATTGCCTTTAATGTACATATCCCAACGACCATTTCGTACAGGATCGCCTCCACCGCCTACGATATCCCAATTTGTGTTATACCCTCTAGTTTTATTAGAAGTTGAATATTCTAAAGAATAAGTCGGATAACTTCCGCGATAGACCATGCCGGCGCCTCCTGGTTTTCCATCTTCATTCAATACTCCGACTTCGATCGTTGTATCGCCTTCGACATATCCTCCACGTCCTGCGGCTGTAGTGTAATATGAATCGCCACGAATAGCATTATTGCTGACAGAACCACCTAATAATTTAGTTGAGATATTTCCAAATACTTTGAAATTTGCGGCTTTTTTCGCTATTTCTGCTCGTTGCTCTGGTGTACTAGCATCATAGGTAGTTTCGTTGTTTGCCCCCATTGAACTTTGTGATAACACAGCAATATCGTTACCACCTCCACCGTTTATGTCACCTAAACTGCCGGATAAGTACGTACCTGCAAGAACTTGATTCGTGATATTTCCATAGATCGTTCCTTGATTACGATTACCACCTTCAAACTCAGCTTGGCCTGATTTATATTGACTAGTATCAAAATTAGTGATAATCGCATCCTGGTTTCCACTCTGACCAATATCACCATAGTTCGACCCACCAGTGAACCTTTGGCCGTTCCCCGTCCATCGACCATATCCTGAGATCGTGTTCAGAATCGTATGTTGAATCGTTCCATAATTCACACCACCGACATAACTTCCTAGACGAAAATTGGTTGCTGCATTTACAATATTAATACTGCTAGTGACCGTTCCTGTAACGTTTGCTGAATTAGAGGCACTCTCACCATAGCCTCCCCCATAGTAGGTATTCAAAGTTCCATTTATATCGATGATTTTTGTGGTGACATTTCCATCGATCGTGCCGACTCGTGCGCCTCCATAAATCCCTGAAATATTCCCACTTGTTTGATTGACTACTATCGTTGGATTCCCAGTTAACGTCCCGCCATTATTGTTACCACCATAAAGTGTCCACGTTCCGCTTCCTGTGGTATTTATCGTTATTGTTGGATTTCCTGTTAGATTTCCACTGTCTGTTCCACCAAAGACCGTGAATCCATTCCCCACGGCTCCACCATTTGTCGTAAGATCATAACCATTTAGGTATAGCGTTGTTCCACGATAATCGATATTTCGTAGATTGATGTTCGAACCAAAATAAGTATTCGTAGGCAAATTCAGTATTTTCGTATTGGCTACTAAACTTGTTGATGAAGAAATTGGATCATCAGGATGTGCCGTCAGTGTCAAACGTCCAATTTTGTCTTTTAACGCATAAAAAGTCATTGATGAAGCATCTGGTGTTGCTGGGATTGTTTTAGCCATCGTACTTGCAGACAACGTAAGGTTTGAACCGAAATACAGTACATAATCTTGTTTTGTCGGTTGCTGGTATAAGTCAAACAGAGCTTGCTTCACTCCGGCTTCATTACTGTTGTATTCTTTGTAGATTTCTCCACTAGGTCCCGGAACTAAAATAACTTTTGTCTTATCTGCTGTAGCGATTGTTGCTGCAATCGAAGTATCTTCTGTTGCTACATTCCGTGCTTGTTTATTTTGTAAGATCTGACTATCCGTCTTTTCCAATCCTTTTACATCTATAGTTATTGCGCTACTTACAAACATTAATAAAAGACTTAAAGCAACTATCAAAAAAAGTACACTTATTCTTCCTTTCTTCATTTTTAATCCGCCTCCCCAAATAACGTTTATACTATCTAAACCATATGTTATCACCTTAAAATATTAGGAAAGCTCAATTTTTCCACAAAAAATTGAAAAAAATGGACAAAAAAACACTTGAAATCTGAAACAAGATTTCAAGTGTTTTTATTTAACGATTTAAATTTAAATGTTCTTTTGCGTCAAAAACTTGACTTAATTCTGTTACACGGCGAACACCTGCAAAATGCTGTTGCCAATAACTATCTTTAAAATTATGGTACCCGACACCATTACCATTGCTACCAAACATCGTATTTTCATCGACATAAAATTCAACGTGAGAAATGAAGTCCGCATCGCCATATGTCCCTTTAAAGAAGATCAAGTCCCCTGGACGTGCATCTTCTAATTTGACTGGTGTCGTCAGTTGCCACTGACTTACTGTATACGATGGTAAGGAAATATCTAATTTAGCTAGTCCCCAAGATACGATACCACTACAGTCGAATCCCATCGCTGGATTTTTCCCACCAAATACATACTCTTGTCCTTGGAATTCATCTAGAGCCATCAAGATCGGTGAAAATTCTTGATAGACAAATGAACTAACAATATTTCCATAGTAATAATTTCCACCATTTAAATATAAAAATTCATTATTTGCAGCTTGCGAGAAGAAATTCGAATATTTGTATGTCTGACCTGTTGTATTGCCTAGACTAGGTGCTACGACATCTTTGGAATATTTTTGAGCAACACTCAAATTATAATAACCACCATGTGTATGAACGTAATCAATGAATCCTGGACCGTAATTATAGGCCTGAGCGATCAATTTGATATTCTTCTCATACCCTTTATTATAGCTTGCAGCTTTTTCGACAACGTTACGCAAGTGTTTCACACCCTGCTGAACAGACGCTTCTTCTGTTTGGAAATAATTGACTCCATGTCCTGCTGATTCACTACTTTGCATAATGTCTTTTGTACCTGTACCATTTGACTCGACTTGGATAATCGCTAAAATAAGCGGTACATATTGTTCCATACCTTGTTCTTTCGCCACTTTTGTTACAAGATCTTTCCATTGCAAAACACTATCCGATAATTTAAATTGTTTTTGCGTCATATTATTAAGCACATGATCAAGATTAAAGGTTGAATCGATCGTTGAACTTGATGTATACGAAGGATTTACAGCAACACTTGGTGTTTGATACGTATATGTCGGTGTTGTCGGTCTTACTTGTTCAACTGGTTTTACAATCGTTGGACGTGGTGGCGTCTTCGTACTAAGTGACATTGAAGTTGATGTGCTTAACGATACGGCATGTGCCTGTGAAAGACTCGTACTTTGGCTTCGTTTCATCGAAGAAGAGTTAGACAAACTAGCACTTGTCGACGTTGAAGTTGAGTGTTTGATACTTGTTGAATGTGAAGTACTTGTCGATGTTGATAGACTAGTAGACATCGATAGCGATGTGCTAGTAGATGTTGATGTACTTGTCGAATAAAGCGTACTTGTCGACGTACTTGCTTGTTCTGACGTTTGGCTAGTACTTTGACTAGTTTGCGAAGTACTTGTTGATTCACTTGGTTGACTCGTCGTACTTTGACTTGTACTTTGGCTCATCTGGCTTTGCGAGTCTTGAATGGCACTTTGTGAAGTCGTACTAGTCGACTCACTCAAACTTGATTCTAAGACTGTTGTCGATTCACTAGTCAATGAAGTTACAGTCATTGATTCACTAATAGGTTGTGTTACTTCAACAGAAGACACTTCACTATTTACAGGAATCGTTGCCGTATCTTGAGTCGCTAAAATAGTCGATGTATCGCTCTCTTTTCCTTGAACGGGTAGTGCATCAGTACCTTCTTCATGTGCATATGCTGAAATCCCCGTACCTAAAGTTCCGCTAAACATAGCGATTCCAGCATAAAATACTTTATTTAAATGGCTATATTTAGGTGCGTCGTTTAACTTATTTTTTACTAAATCAGTCTTTTTCAAAATTAAAGCTCCTTTCTCCCTAAAAAAAAGCATATACTACATTCATTTTATTGTTTTCAAATTTTTATTTTTTTCATTTAACTTAAGTATAGCACGTTGTTGAAAAAGCTGTGCAATTTTTTCAATATATAACAAACGAATTTTTTCATAGTACTTTATTTTTTGAGTATAAGCTACTTTGGCATAAAAAAAAGACCAAACATTTTTGCATAATCGCTAAATGTCTGATCTTTTCATTAGAAATACTCAAGTGCTTCTTGTTTTATTTTTAGATCTAAAAATTGTGACAATGCCCGACGAATCAAATTCATATCTTCTACTACAAAAGAAGACGAAATAAAACAATTTAACACGTGCTGTTGTTTGTCTTCAAACAGGTAGCGCGCATGTTGATTCATGTGGATAATGATGTCTGGATTTTTAGCATCGAATTCGATATTGTAGAAAAAGCTAAACGTTTTTTCGATGATCCGCTCAGCAATCTTCATCTCCAGTATACTATTAGTCCCTCTTACAGCAACAAAGATCGTTTCACTGTTTACAGAGTAATCCGTGATATAGCCAATAATCTGCTCATACGCTTGTTTGAGCATATCGATTGGTTTGATGATCATGCTTTCATCATATGCCTCTAATGCATTCAAATATGTGGTGATCGCGCGATTCATCGATGGAACGCGTGCGTCTAAAATTTGATAATGCGTCGACCCTTTCCAGTTTGGATAGATCAAATTGGCTAAATGAATACTCAAAATAATTGGAAAAACATCTTGTTTTTGCTCTTGTGTGATCGGTAAAACAATTTGTTCAAATTCTTTGATAGCAAACGAAACAAATTGATAGATCGGTGGTTGAAGCGACTGCAACTCTTCTTGTACAACTTCACTGATAGGTAAGAGATAAAAAATATCTTTAGCTAAAAGTGAACACATAAAATAAATTTTTTCGGTGTAATCTTCAAAATGTTCCGGTACGGTTAAAATATCTTGTTCCATCAATAAGCGGAAAAAGCTAATATTTTTTGTGATCCCCTCATTCAATGAGATACAATGACCATTTTCGATCCTAATCCACTGAATCGCTAAATCGTACTTCATGATCTTCAACATATCTGCATTAATAAAATAGTCTTGATCCATTTTTTCAACTTCATCGATCCGCAAGGCACGCAATAAATGCTCTTCCATCAATGATTCTTCAAACTCTTCAAACGGCCAAGGACAAGCAACAAATAAATCGATCAACTGATCACGAGCTACACGTCTAATAACCGCTTCTTCACCTAATAAACAAAGATCTCCATTGTTTGATTTAATACTCAAATTGTAATGTTTAAAAATATTCTTTAACTGACGATATCGTCGTTTGAAAGTAGATTCTGACAAGAAAAACTCTTCTAAAAAATCTTCTTTGTTTACTTGGTTCCCTAATAGAAGCCGAACACTTAATTGAATGATCGAACAATTTTGAATAATAAAATTGCGTAAATGAAGATATTGATAGATATCGTGCACGCGCCAAATAAACTGGTTTTTATTGATAAACGACAGCTCAAGTTTGTCACTATTCGTCATCTCAATATAATTTGAAATTTGATTCAAATAATTCATGACTGTTATTTTAGACAAATTAGTCCGCTCTGAAAGTAATTTTACGTCAATCTTATCAGGCATTTCTTCCAAACAATCTAAAATAATAATAATTTTTTTGATATCTGGATCATATAGATCAAATAGTTCATTTTTCATTCTCAATCGCTTCCTAACTGGGGTAAAACCATACAACATTACAACATTTTTTCTCGTGTCAAGTCGTTTTAAATTAAAAAACTCCCTTTATATATTTATATTATAGCTAAATTCAAGAACAACTTCAATTTATTTGATGGATTATTTGCGTTATCTTAATATTCAAAAAAACTATGTGGCTTCTTTAAAATAAAGAAGCCACATAGTTTTTGGTTTATAACATAACCGTTACGGCTGCCGCTGCGATGATCAATACTAATCCAACGATCGTAACTGCCATTTCTTTTTTCGTTTTTTGTTGACCCAAGAACCAAATACCGGTTAAAGTAGCTAATACAACTGAAGTTTGCGATAAAATAAAGCCAGTAGCTAAGCCATTCATATCTGGTTGAGCAGAAATCAAATAAGTCAATGCAGCAAATGCAAAGAAAAATCCTGAGATGCTTTGTTTATAGGAAACAGTTTCTAAAAATGCGGACTTTTCTTTATCCTTAAATGATAAGAACAATGTATAGATAACAGCAACAAGTAACATTCCAATCGCTTGGGGCAAGAATGCATCCATACGGTCGATATTAGTTTCTTGTGGAGCTGCTGAGTAAGCCCAATAGCCGATCTCACCGATCACTAATAATAAAACGGCTTTTTTTAAAGCGCTACTATCAGCATGTGTTTTCTTTTCTGACCATACTGTAAGATACGCTCCAATAATAATCACAACCAATGCAATAGCTCCAATAATTCTCGCTTGGGTCGTTGGCCAATCTCCTAGAGCGAAAACTCCCCAAAGTGAAGCTCCTAAAAGTTGAAAAGCCGTTGTGATCGGCATCGCACGAGACGACCCAATCAATTCAAATGAGCGGAAAGTAATGATTTGAGCTGCTGCCCAACCCACACCAGATAAAATCGAAAATGTTAAATCCATTCCACTTGGAAAAGTCGTTCCTTTCACCAATGCAAAAATCAGTGCAAAAATCAACGTTCCAATCGTAGATCCTAAAATTTGATTGACTGGACGCCCTCCAATTTTAGATGCGATCGTTGGGTAAAGTCCCCAGCCTAATAATGGTCCCAAACCGATCAATAATGCTAATGTATTCATGTAAAAACTTCCTCCTCTAAAATACGACGCCGCTTTCCAATAAGATATTGGCATAAGGTGTCATTTCACCTGTTCTCACAAAAGCTGGCACTGTGTGTAAACGCGCCTTCATTTGTTCATGTGGTATAAAGACCACATCGACCTCTGGTAAAAGTGCTTGAATTTCTTGTAAAACTTGTGGATTTTCTTGTTTGATCTCCTCAGCTAAAAAGATACGTTGTACTTCTAATTCCGTCAATACATTTTCAACAACTTCAATAAAACTTGGTACGCCATTGGTTACAGCTAAATCGATTTTTTCGGTCGTCATCGGTACTGGCATCCCGGCATCCCCAATGGCCAAACAATCAAAATGTCCCATTTGACTAATAACTCTGGCTAGATCTGAATTGATCACACTAGTTTTTTTCATTTCATTGCCTCCGTGATTTCGTCTTTTGTAGGGATTGAAGGTTGCGCACCAAACCGTTGTACAGCAATGGATGAAGCCAGATTACCATAACGAATTGCTTCTACAAAATTACTTAAATCAGGTGTTAAATAAGCTGCAAATGCCCCAATAAATGTATCTCCTGCAGCTGTCGTATCAACCGCTTTCACTTTAAAAGCTGGAACGATTCCTTGGTCTGTTCCTGTTGAATAAAAAGCACCTTTACTTCCTAGCGTAATAATGACGATTTTTACTCCTAGATCATGGAAATAAGCAGCTGCTTGCTTCATGCTCGCTTCATCAGTAATCGTAATCTTTGTTAAAATCTGTGTCTCGGTCTCATTTGGTACAATAATATCCGTCACACGCACTAAATCCTCTGAGATCGTCAAGGCTGGTGCTGGATTTAAAATCGTATGAACATTCGCTTCTCGAGCAATTAAAAAAGCTTCTAGCGTACTTTCTAGTGGCGTTTCAAATTGTGCGATCACACATTGACTCGTGGCAATCAATTCGCGACTATTTTGAACATCTACTTTAGAAAATGCACTATTGGCACCACCATGGATCATTATACTATTTTCTCCAGCTTCATCAACTGTAATAAATGCTTGTCCGGTACGCTTATTTGTCAACTGTTGAATACCAGATGTATCGATTGCTTCTTGTTCAAGTAATTCTAACATTACTTGACCTGCTGCGTCATCACCAATCGCACCGATAAAACGTGTTTTTGCTCCTGAACGCTGCGCTGATACCGCCTGATTTGCACCTTTTCCTCCACCAGCAGTGTACATTTCCTTCGTATGGATAGTCTCACCTGGTTTTGGCATATATGCCACACGAAGATTCGTATCTAAGTTAATACTTCCAACAACTGTAATCGGATTCATTTTAGTCAACCTCTTTCGTCATATACTCATAATCATGATCATTTGCCAAAATTAAAACGTTTTAATTCCACAACAAAAATATAGCACACCTTGAAAGCTATTTCAAGGGTGCTGTAGAAGAACGCTTGATCAATTCCACAGGTAAAGAAATTTCCTCCCATGGCTTCGTAGGATCCTCGATTCGTTTGATCAGTAACTGTGCTGATAATTGCCCGATTTTTGCAATCGGTTGGGCAACTGTCGTCAATTGTGGTGTCACGTATCGACACATTTCTACATTGTCATAACCAATAACACTATAATCCTCGGGAACTTTTTTCCCACAGGCAAGCAAGCCTGCATATACGCCAAAGGCCACTTCATCATTTGCTGCTAAAACTGCTGTTGCTTGACTAGTCAATATGCTTAATACCGCCTCCTCACCACCTTGTTTAGTTAGCGGTGCATGGATTACTTTTATATGATTTGCTTCAAAAATGGAATACAGACCGAATAGACGTTGTTGGATATTACTTGGGGCATGTTCGGGGATCACAATGGCAATGTCTCGATGACCAAGTTCATAAAAATGCATACCAGCAAGCTGACCACCTAAGAAATCATCGGTTACAACAGCATCACTAAACCCTTCTGCTTTTTTTTGGTCAATAATAATAAATGGTTTCTCTTTTTTGCGGAGATGCTCATTGATTTCTTGATCAGAAATCGCAGAATTGGCGATGATAAATCCATCGACTCCCCGTCTAGTTAACTCATTTAGATAAGAACGCTCTTTTTCTTCTTCTAAATCAGCATTGCACAATAAAGTCATGAAACCCGCTTTATATAATTCACGCTCAATTCCGCGAATCAATGTATTAAAAAAAGGATTGGTAACGTCTGGTACTAATACACCAATCGTTTTACTATTTTTCATCACCATTCTTCTGGCAAAATAATCTGGTTCATAATTTAATTTTTCTTTAGCAGCAAATACTTTCGCTACCGTCTGTTTATTGAATTTTGCTTCGTGGCCATTTAAAATCTGGGATACTGTCGCAATCGATACTTCTGAAAGTTTTGCTACTTCCTTAATCGTCACTTTTTTCTTTTTCATCTTCTGCACCTCCACCACATCTCTATACTTAATTTTACCACGATTCACTAAAAGTAAAAGCCCTTTCATTAAAAACATGCATAATAAAACAGTAATGTAAGCTAAATACTCACATTACTGTTTTATCATTCTTTCGTATCATAAATAATCGTGACCGGACCATCGTTAACTAACGAAACAGCCATATCAGCTCCAAATCTTCCAGTCTGAACCACGATCTTATACTCGCTCAACGCTTGATTAAACGCATCGTAAAGTGATTGTGCTTGTTCTGGTCTAGCAGCTTTAACGAAACTCGGTCGATTGCCTTTTTTTGTTTGTGCATACAAGGTAAATTGCGAAATACTTAAAATAGCACCCGAAATATCTTGAATACTAAGATTCATTTTATGTTGCTCGTCTTCAAACACACGTAACTGTGCAATTTTTTTAGCTAAATATACGGCTTCTTCTAACGTATCGTCTTCATGTATACCAAGCAATACCATAAAGCCTTGTGCGATTTCGCCTACTATTTCTTGATCAATCATTACGCTAGCCTTTGTAACACGTTGGACAACTGCTCGCATACTAACCTCGCAATCGACGTACACTATAGACGTCTGGTACTTGTTTGATTTTTTCCACGATCGAACGCAAATGCGATAGATTTTGGATGCTGACTGTGATTTTGATTGTAGCTGTCTTTTCTTTGTTGCTTTTAGCTTCGACGCCCACTAGACGTTTTGACATCGAACTAACAGTTTGTAAAATGTCATTTAATAAACCGGCACGATCATACCCATAGATCTCGATATCTGCATCGTATTCTTTATTCGCATTATCCGTATCTTCCCATTCGACTTCGATTGTGCGATCGGCTAAATCTTCAGCATGTAAAACATTTGGACAATCAGCACGGTGAATCGATATCCCTCGGCCTTTGGTGATATAACCAACGATCGGATCACCTGGGACCGGGTTACAGCAACGGCTGATCCGTACCAATAAATTATCGACACCCTGGATCACGATGCCACCTTCATGTCGAACTTTCATCTTTTCAGGTTCTTTTTTGACTGGCTGCGTCAGTAGATCTTGAACTTGTTGTTTTTGTTTTTCTAAATCACGTTCTTTACGCTCTTCTTCTGTCAAACGATTGGCTAAAGTCGTGGGACTCACTTCACCAAAACCTACAGCAGCAAATAAATCGTCGTCCGTTTGGTAATTAAATCTTTGCAATGCTTCTTGCATTTTTGCTTTTGTTAAACATTCTTTTGGTACAAACCCCATCTCGTTCAAGGTTTTGACTAACATGTCATGTCCTTTAGTGATGTTTTCATCGCGATCTTGAGTTTTAAAGAAACGTTTGATTTTATTTTTTGCTTTGCTTGTCCGAACTAACTTCAGCCAATCCCGGCTCGGTCCAAACGAATTTGGAGAGGTCATGATCTCAACGATGTCACCATTTTTCAATTTATAATCTAGTTGGACCATTTTGCCATTGACCTTCGCTCCGACTGTCTTGTTTCCAATATCAGTATGGATATTGTAAGCAAAATCAAGTGGTCCAGAGCCTTGTGGCAATTCTGAGACATCACCATTTGGTGTGAAGACATACACTTTATCGCTAAAAATATCGCCTTTGACACCTTCCATAAAATCAGACGCATCGAAACTTTCATCTTGTAACTCTAAAATTTCTTTAAACCAGCCGACTGCTGGTGTCAGATTATCTGACTGAACTTTATCCGTCTTTCCTTCTTTATACGCCCAATGCGCTGCGACCCCAAATTCGGCGATCTCGTGCATTTCGTGTGTTCGGATCTGGATTTCGACTGGATTGCCTTTAGGTCCGATAACGGTCGTGTGTAGCGATTGATACATATTTGCTTTTGGCACTGCGATATAATCTTTGAAACGCCCTGGCATTGGTTTCCATTTCGTATGGATCGTTCCTAAAACAGCGTAACAATCTTTGATGGAATCCACTAAGACCCGAATGGCTAATAAATCATAGATCTCATCGAATTGTTTTTTCTTATCGACCATTTTACGATAGATCGAATATAAATGCTTAGGACGTCCATAGATTTCAGCATAAATATCCAACTCTTCCGTCGCAACACGTAATTCTTCAACAGTTTCTTCAACATAAGCCTCGCGTTCCGTACGTTTGGTTTTCATCAAATGAACGATTCGATAGTACTGTTGCGGATTGATATAGCGCAGTGATGTATCTTCTAATTCCCATTTGATGCGACTGATCCCCAAACGATGCGCTAGAGGTGCATAGATTTCTAGTGTTTCTTGGGCGATTCGCCGTTGTTTATCTTCTCTTAAATGTTTCAATGTGCGCATATTATGTAAACGGTCAGCTAATTTGACCATGATCACACGTAAATCTTGAGCCATCGCAATCAGCATTTTGCGGTGATTCTCTGCTAATTGTTCTTCGTGCGATTTATACTTGATTTTTTCAAGTTTCGTCACGCCATCTACTAACATGGCAACATCTGGGCCAAATTCGCGCGTCAAATCTGCTAGCGTAATCTCTGTATCTTCAACGACATCATGTAAAAATCCTGTGGCAACTGTATGCGGGTCCATTTGTAACTCTGCTAAAATACCGGCAACCTGAATCGGGTGAATAATATACGGCTCACCAGATTTACGAAATTGATCAGCATGGGCTTTCGTCGCAAAATCTAACGCTTTTTGGACAAAAGCAACATGCGGTTCACTCATATATCTTGAAACAATATTTATTACTCCGGGACCGGTCAAAATAATTTCTTTTGCCATAATTTACCCCTTCTGTTCCCAACATGGGAAAGTTGTTTCATTCTCATTTTTTTACTGAAAATAAGTGTCATCATTATACAAATATTTTCATCTTTTTTCAATTATTCATTTGTATCCGTCAGTAACTCCATTTGATAACTAATCGCACTTAATGCATAAAATGGAGCTGTTTCTGCGCGTAAGATTCTAGGTCCTAAACCACAACGCTGTGCGCCTGCTGTTTCAAATAATGCGATTTCTTGATCAGAAAACCCACCTTCTGGACCAAATAATACTAAAACAGAATCTTGTGCTTTCAATGAGGAAAGCACTTTGGCAAACGTTCCACGTTCTCCTTGTTTTGCCGCTTCTTCATAGGCAACTAAAATATGGGTATACTCAGAAAATGTTGCGACTAATTGATCCAGTCGCTCGTAAAGTTCGACTGTTGGACAATAGCTACGATGAGACTGCTCGGCTGCTTCTAGTGCGATTTTTTGAAGACGTTCTTGTTTTTTTTGACGTTTCTTGTGGTCCCATTTTACGATCGAAGCTTTGGCTGGAAAAGCTTGTAGTGCATAAGCTCCCAGTTCAGTTGCTTTTTGAAAGATCAACTCTAACTTGTCTCCCTTAGGATAACCACTTGCAATCGTCACCTGAACGGGTAATTCTTTTGTTTGTGTCTCTTTACTGACTTCTCTTAGATAGACTTTCTCAGGATCGACTGCCACGATCTTTGCAACAATGACTTCATCTAAAAAAGCAAGATAGACTTGATCACCGTTCGTCATCCGCATGACACGAATCATATGATGATAGGGTTCACCGGTAAGTTCAAATTGCGCTTGTTGTTGATACGCTTCATTCAGAAAGTAACGTTGCATCATCTTCCTCAGCTTTCTTCAAAATAATCGCGTGCCAATCTTTTTGTGTAAAGACTTGTTCGACTTCAAAACCATGCGCATGCATGTTCTCTAAGACCATCGCTTTTTTCTCTGTAATGATTCCCGAGATGATCAAACGACCATTTGCTTTAAGTAAACGTGCAGCATCTTTTGTTAACAACACGATGATATCGGCTAAAATATTGGCAACGATGACATCAGCTGTTATATCGACTCCAGTTAACAAATCATTTGCTGCCACATGGACATCTTTCGCGATCGGATTCATATCCATATTCTCTTTAGCAGCAGCCACAGCGACGTCATCAAGGTCGTAGGCATATACGTGTTCGGCGCCGAAATATTTACTCGCAATACTTAACACACCTGATCCTGTCCCCACGTCTAATACCGTTTCGCCTCCACGAAGAACCACTTCCAGTGCTTGCAATGTCAAATTCGTTGTTGGATGCGTACCGGTACCAAATGCCATACCTGGATCTAAAGTAATGACTTTTTCTTCAGATGATGGCGTATAGTCTTCCCAACTTGGAACGATCGTCAAATAACGTGTAACACGTACAGGATGGTAATATTTTTTCCAAGCCGTCGCCCAATTTTCTTCTGCAACTTCACTTACAGTCAGTTCATTTGCTCCGATTTCTAAACCAAATTCAGGCAAGCGTGCGATCTGCATCTTGATTACTGACAACACTTCTGGTAAAAAAGTCGTCTCTGGAAAATAAGCCATTACATCCGCACCTTCTTTGACATGGACAAAAGACTCTTTGTCCAATAATTCGCCAAAAGCATCTGATTCAAAGTGCTCAACGTCTAATGCATCTTCGATAGCGACACCACTAGCACCAGCTTCCATAAAAATATTTGAAACGGCTTCAACAGCCTCACTTGTTGTATGTACTTTTACTTCATTCCACTTCATTTTGTTTCTCCTTAGTAGCTTGGATACGGCAAAAAGGTCGTTTTCGCCTGTTCCGATTCTTCGTTGATATATTGTTCAAATACTGCCTGATCAAAATGTAGCTCAAACACTTCGATTTCATCTGATAACAAGAAATCGAGCAAGTCGTCTTGTCCAGTTGTCAAAATTTCTGGTAAGTAGCGTACCAAAGCATGGATCAACGCTTTCGAAACCCCTTTTTTCCCTTCAAATGCAAGTGCTGTCAGATAATCTTCTGAATCGATTTTGCTCTTTTTTTGATCGTATAATAAAATCCCATCTTCAAATTCGATCACTTCTTCTTCTGACGTCACACCTGTTGCATCATCTAAACTGATTTGCGTCTTGTTTTCTGCAAATAGACGGACAACGATTTCGATCGTGTGATTTTTCGTATCCCAATCTAGTGCAATATCATAATCTGCTAACTTTTTATTTAATTGTGTATCCAAATAACTCAGCATCGTTTCTTTTGCCATAATATCCTCCAGAGTTCTTTTCTTTGCTCCTTTCTAGTTTACCATTAAACGACTGTTTACAAAAGAAACACAATCAGTCTTTTATGAAAGAGTGTGCTATACTTTTGCTATCTTATTTATAAAAGGAGTGCCGATTATGTATCAACCACTTGCCTACCGCATGCGACCAAAAACGCTAGACGATGTCGTCGGACAGACACATCTTGTAGGTCCCGGAAAAATCATTCGTCGGATGGTCGAGGCTAATCTATTATCTTCCATGATTCTCTATGGCCCACCAGGAACTGGAAAAACAAGTATCGCCAGTGCAATTGCGGGATCTACTGCATATGCATTTCGTAAATTGAATGCCGCAACGGATTCAAAAAAAGATTTACAGATCGTCGTAGAAGAAGCAAAAATGAGTGGCACGGTGATTTTACTTTTAGATGAGGTTCATCGTTTAGATAAAACCAAGCAAGACTTTTTACTCCCCCATCTTGAAAATGGTCGCATCATTTTGATCGGTGCAACTACTGAAAATCCTTATCTATCGATCAATCCTGCTATTCGTAGTAGGACACAAATTTTTGAAGTCCATCCTTTGACCCCAGAAGCAATCGAACAAGCGTTAACACACGCGCTAACGGCAAAAGAGGGCTTTAAAGATGAGTCTGTTTTACTACATGATGATGCAAAAAAAGAACTGGCTTTCGCAACGAACGGTGATCTTAGAAGTGCTTTAAATGCTTTAGAACTTGCTGTTCGTTCAACGTCTCCTGATGAAACAAATCAAATCGTTATTACCAAAGAGATCATAAACGAATGCACGCAAAAAAAAGGCTTCAGTCATGACAAAAATGGCGATGCACATTATGACGTGATTTCAGCATTTCAAAAATCGATTCGCGGAAGCGATGCCGATGCAGCATTGCATTATTTAGCCCGTTTGATCGAAGCCGGTGATTTGATTAGTATTTGTCGTCGATTGCTTGTGATCGGTTATGAGGATATCGGTTTAGCCAATCCTGCTGCGGCCAGCCGTGTAGTAGATGCAGTGATGGCTGCTGAACGGCTTGGGTTACCAGAAGCTAGGATTCCATTATCCGTCGCCGTCCTTGACCTTTGCTTGTCACCAAAATCAAATTCAGCTTATCAAAGTCTTGACCGTGCATTAGCAGACGTGCGAAATGGTAAAGCCACAAGCATTCCTGCACATTTAAAAGATGCACATTACAAAGGTGCAGCCTCACTTGGACGTGGCGTGTCTTACCAATACCCACATGAGTTCAAAGATAGTTGGGTAGCCCAAGAATATTTACCCGATTCATTGCGTCATACACAGTATTACAAGCCCAAAACTACAGGTCGCTATGAACAAGCACTCGCTCAGCGCTACGAAGAATTACAAAAACGAAAAAAGACTTCTAAAAAATAACGCTTACATTTTTTTGTGCATGTCCGTTGCCGCTTTTTAAATTCTGTGATACTATGTAAGTGGGTAATCTGTGATGTACGAATTTTCCCTATCAGTATTGACCGAACATTTTTATTGATATCTTGGGATCCGTCCGGTGTCTCCGTTGGTAACATGCCTTTTCATTTGGTAGTTCAAAATGGTAGACCGTGGAACCCACCTGCTTGTCTTTGCGGGATCAATACACCGGGATAAAAAACGGCATCTACGGAGAATACCCATTTTTTTGGCTATTTTCTGTTGCAAAACAGTTCAATAAAAAAACGCTTGGCTATTTAGCCAAGCGTTTTATATTTTATCTGACTTCTTCTTTGGTGCGGTATGAAAGGCTTTGACTTTTTCTAAAATAAACAATACGACCACTAAAACTAAAATCGCTAAAGCTAAAAACATGGCTTGCAATCCGCTATCGTGCGCAAGTAATAATTCACGTAAAATGGCTGTAATACTAATCAAAATCAAATAACGCACCGGAATATGATGTCCTTCTTCAACATAACGCAGCAACATCAAAATGATTTCAAGTAAGATAAACAGTGTTGCGACTTCTTCTACCAAACTACTCAAACTACTCATCGAATGTAGCGGGATCATATGCATCACAATATTATAAATAGCTTCTCCCATCACAACTAAAATCAACAAAACTAAAAATCCTAACATGATATCCACAAGTAGGCTAACATATCGCTTGAACATTTTAAAATAATCCATAAAAAACTCCTTTTTCTTTTATTATATACCAAAAGTATTTTTTAGCGCGAGGTATAATTTTTTTTTAGAGGATTTGCTCAAGTAGCGATTTTCTTCTATACTACAGTCAAGCATCTCAATAATGGAGGAATCTTATGACAACGATTTTAGTACTTATTTTTGCAATTGCACTACTTAGCATTGGTTTTTATATGTTAAAAAAACCACAAAGCCTCTTTCAATTGATCAAAACCACACCTCAAAATCAAAAATTTATTTCTCGTTATAGCTATGTATTGATCGGTTTAGGGGTCATTGGGGTCATTGGTAGCTTCTTTTTTACAAAAGTTCTGGCCTTGTGGTTTATTGGCATCGTATTGATCCTGTCGATGTTTTTTAGTTTTCAATTTTCAAAAAAAATGTCGGAACGCTTTTAAGATATTCGTTTTCTTTTTTACGAAAAAGGCATACAATAGAACTATACTGATAAGGGGGTTTTGCTTATGTTACAACAATATAATCGCATCATGGTTGCCGTTGATGGCTCTAAAGAAGCAGAATTAGCATTCCAAAAAGCAGTCAATGTGGCGAAACGAAACGAATCTGAACTACTATTGGTTCATGTTATCGACACTAGAGCTTTTCAAACGGTTGCTTCATTTGATTCAGCTTTAGCGGAACAAGCTACTGAAATGGCGCAAAAATCATTAGATGAATATATCGAAAAGGCGCATAAAAACGGCTTAACATCAATCACTTCTACCATCGAATATGGTTCACCCAAAGTCATTATTGGTAAACAACTACCAAAAGAAAAAAAGGTCGACTTGATCTTACTTGGCGCAACTGGTCTAAATGCTGTTGAACGTTTATTTATCGGTTCAGTTTCAGATTATGTGATCCGTAATGCACCTTGTGATGTGTTGATCGTCCGCACAGATCTAGATAATCACTTGCCACCTAAGAAAAAAGGCGAATAAAAAAAGAGGCTGTGACAAAAGTGGGCAGCTCCAGAAAATAAGCCAAATAATCCCGATAATAGGTTCATTTATTTCGGTAATTATTTGGCTTATTTCTTAAGGAGCTACTTCTGGAACGCCGTTTCTTCTATTTATAAGGGGCTGTGACAGAATTCAGTCACAGCCCCCCTTTTTTAATTGCTTTTCATTAATTCTGTTACATAAGCCACGGTATCTGGTTGTTCTGCTTCGATTTTAGCGATTGCTTCACTAAAATTTGGTAAATGATCTTTGTGCGCAATCAATAATTCATCTAATAATGTTTTGGCCATTGAACCACCAGGAACAAGTGGATTGATCGTAAAGGCATGTAAGGCTGCACCATAATCGCCATCGATCGCCGCACGAATGACTGTTTCTTCCATTCCTTTCATCACTTGGATGATTCCGCGTGCTGCTGGTGGAAATGCGCCCCAGTTATATGGTTCATGACCATGAGCCGTCACTGGCCCAGATACTTCCACGACACAATCATATGGCAAATCAGTGATCGTGCCGTTGTTTGCTGTTGATACTACCATATCCGTACGTTTGTCATTATAGATCGATGCGATCAATTCACATGCTGCATCACTATAATGCGTTCCACCACGTTGTTCTAATTCTTTTGGTTTATAGTCTAGATTTGGATCTTTATATAGTTCAAACAAACGAGCTTCTGTTTCTTTTACGACTTGGGCTCTTGTTTCGCCACGTTCAAATTCTTCGATTGAATGAGCTAGCATTTCATCTTCGATATAATAATAACGATGATATCCACAAGGCAACATGCCTAGATCTTTGATTTGCTCATAATGAAACGGTGCATTATGGATATTTTTTAGATGACTTTCAGAATCTTCTTGTGGCCCGTAAATCAAATCGATCAATTCCATCGTGCGTTCGTTGCCTTCTTTATCCCATACACGATGCCAATGGAAATGATTGATCCCTGCAAATTTAAAGAATAAATCATCTTCTGGTAACCCTAATTTTTCCGCAGCTTGTTTACGGTGACCAATCGGTACATTACATAGACCTGCTGTTTTTTTCCAACCACCATGTTTGATCGCCGCTTCTGTCACCATTCCTGCTGGATTTGTGAAATTGACTAACCAAGCATTTGGACATAATTCTTTCATGTCTTCAATAATATCTAAAATGACTGGAATCGTTCGAAAAGCTTTAAACATACCTCCTGCACCATTAGTTTCTTGACCTAAAACACCATGAGACAATGGGACACGTTCATCTTTGATACGTGCGTCTAATAGTCCCACACGAAATTGTGTCGAAACAAAATCAGCATCTTTTAATGCAGCACGACGATCGAGTGTCAAATGAACTTCCCAATCTAGACCAGCTGCTTGGACCATCCGTTTTGCCATCTCACCTACGATTTCTAATTTTTCTTTGCCTGCTTCGATATCGACTAACCAGATCTCTTTGATCGGTAGTTCGTCTTTACGCTTAATATATCCCTCAATCAATTCCGGTGTATAACTTGATCCTCCACCAATTGTCGCAATTTTTAACGCTCCTCTTGTCATGAATGATTCCTCCTGATGAATATGTTATCGTTTACAAATACAGCATAAAGTATGGGAACATTCCCATAGCAAGCCTTTTTTTCAAAAAAATTTGTGCTATACTCAAAATAAATGAAATCGTTATCAAAAGGAGCGTTAGATATGACTACCATTATTGATGTAGCTAAAAAAGCAAATGTTTCTAAATCTACAGTCTCGCGAGTGGTTTCAAATAAAGGCTATGTCAGTGAGACTAGTCGTCAAAAAGTTCTTGCAGCTATGGAGGAGTTGGCTTATGTTCCTAATTCGATCGCTCGCAATCTTCAAAGTGGAGAAACCAAAACAATCGGATTCATCGTCCCTCACTTTATTGATCCGCTCTCTGTTTTTTTAGAAGCATTCTTATCGATCGCTAGACAGCATGGTTACTATGTCACGATTTTCTTTACGGACAGTGATCAACAAAAAGAGATCGATGCCTTCAATCAATTAAAGTATAAACAGATCGATGCCTTGTTCATTTTAACTAAAGCAAACGAATGGAACGTCATCACTACTTACGCTAAATACGGGCCAATCGCAACATGGCAACGCATCGATTCACCAGTGATCTATTCGGCTTACGTCGATCATTATCAAGGCTATTTTGATTCATTACTGTATTTATATGAAAAAGGTTATGACCAAATTGGGCATGTGCTAGGTAATCAAAAAAATTTAAATACAAAAGCCCGTTTAAAGGCGATCAAAGACTTTGAAACACAATGTACGCTTCACACTCCAGAAGAGTTTTATTTTTATGATTCTCCTCATGCAAATGGGCGCACGATCGCACATCAGTGGCATGCTTTACCAAATAAACCGAATGCCATGGCGATCTATAGTGATGCGGTCGCGGCTCAATTTATCTCAGAGCTTGAAAATCTAGGGTATCAGATTCCTGATGATGTCGCAGTGATCGGTTTTGATAACAGCGAGATCAGCAAACTGATTCATCTGACAACCGTAGACTATTCGTTACGTTATCAAGCTGAAAATGCATTTATCTATTTATATAACCAGTTAAATCAACAACAAGTCCCATTTCATCCATTGCCGATCACTTTGATTGAACGAAAGACTGTACCAAAACGCAAACGCTAAAGCTATCATTACTGTTAGATACTTCAAGATAATTGTAAAAAAGTGAAGAGTCTTCTATGATAAAGAAAGAAACAGAGAGGAAAGGTGAAAACATGAAAACAATCAAAGCATCAGAAGCCATGATCAATGTTTTACTCGATTGGGGCGTAAAACGAGTATACGGTTTACCTGGAGATTCAATCGATACAACAATCGACGCATTACACAATTACAGTGATGAAATTGAATTTGTACAAGTTCGCCACGAAGAAGTCGCCTCTTTAGCTGCGACAAGTGAAGCAAAACTGACCGGCCACATCGGCGTTTGTTTATCGATCGGTGGTCCTGGAGCGATTCATTTATTAAATGGATTATATGATGCCAAGATGGATCATGTCCCCTTACTTGCGCTCGTTGGACAAGTCAAATCAACGCTTGTCAATACTGATTTCTTCCAAGAAATTAATTCTGCCTCTTTATTAGAAGATGTCGCGGTCTACAACAAAGAGATCCAGTCAGCTGAGTCTTTACCTAAAATCGTCGATGAAGCAATACGGACAGCAATGCGTCAAAAAGGCGTCGCTGTGCTGACGATCCCTGATGATTTTCCTGATCAAAAAATCGCCGATACGTATAAAACTTTAGCTGGTGAAGCCAATTTATTTAGTCCTCCAGCTTTGATTCCAGAGAAAATGGAAGAAGCCGCGCGTTTGATTAAAGAAAGCAAGCATCCAGTCATTTTATCTGGTGTAGGGTCAAAACATGCCGGTCGTGCTTTGACAACTTTTATCGAAGAAAACCATATCCCAATTGTCCAAACGGTCCCTAGTAAAGGAATCGTAGCTGACGATCATCCAAATTCATTGGGCAATCTAGGAAAACTTGGGACAAAACCCGCGTACGAGGCGATGAAAGAAGCTGATTTACTGATTTTATTAGGAACAAATTATCCTTATGTCAATTACTTACCAGACCAAGCCAGTTGCAAAGCGATCCAAGTCGATCTCGTTCCAGAACGTTTTGGCAAGCGATTCCCACTAGAACTTGCGATTGAAAGTACGGTCGAAGATTTCATTACTGCTTTAAACGACTTAGGTCCCTTACGGACGTCTACTGATTTTCTCACTGCTTGTCAACAAGCGATGAGCCATTGGACGAAGTGGATGGAGGAACAACGTCATAATACAAAAGATACATTTGTTCACCCTGCCTATCTCTTTAACGCAATCGAATCACTCGCAACACCAGATACGATCTATTCGATCGATGTTGGTACTTCAACTGCTTGGGCAGCGAAATTTTTACGTGTAAAACCACAACAAGATTTTCTAATTTCTTCTTGGTTAGGGACAATGGGATGTGCATTACCTGGCGCTTTAGCTGCAAAACTAAATTATCCTAATCGCCAAGTATTGTCTGTAGCTGGCGATGGTGGATTTGCGATGGTCATGCAAGATTTTGTGACGGCAGTCAAATACGATCTACCATTTGTGCAATTTATTGTAAATAATCAAAAACTATCGTTTATCGAGGTCGAACAACAATCATCTGGCCAACGAAACTATGGGATCGATCTTGCTGATATCGATTTTGCAAAAGTCGCCGAAGCTTTTGGTGGAATCGGACATACGGTGAAATCTGCAAGTGAATTAGATGCACTTTTACCACGTTTGATGGGTGTCACAAAACCCACGATCGTCAACGTCTATGTCGAAGACGATGCACCGTTACCTGGAAAAATCGTGAAAGACGAAGCAGAAGGATTTGCAAAATTTACCGTTGAAAGTGTATTAAAAGATCGTAAATTCCCAGAATTACCGCCATTGAAGGAAATTATCCGTCAATTGTTTTAATCAAAAAAAGAGGTGTGACAAATTTCTGTCATACCTCTTTTTTGTTATTTAAATTTAACTGCAGTACCATATGCTGTGACTGACTGCATATCTTGTCCAATCGATCCTGAATCAAAACGCATCATCACGATCGCATCTGCACCAAGCGCTTCTGCATTCTTCTTTAGTCGTTCGATCGCACTTTGACGAGATTCTTCTTGCATTTCTGTATACGCTTTGATTTCTCCACCGACGATATTTTTCAAACTAGCACCGATATCTTTAAGGATATTCTTTGAATTTGTCGTAAGACCAAAAACTTCACCAATGATTTCGTACTCTCTACCAGGAATTTTTTCAGTTGTCGTAACTAACATATAAAGTGCTCCTCTCTTTGTCATACTATTTTTAGTATAACAAAAACTAAGGACATTTCACATGGATTCACTGGGCAATCTTACAACAAATTTGTCACTTTATATTGTTTATCTTTTGTATTCATTGCGCTGAAGGCCAGCTAAATACGAAAATGTAAGGTCATATCTTCCCGGACTTTTTTCAGTCAAACAAATCCCCACTGCACCTTCTGTAGTTTGTGCATTTAAGAGATTCTTATTATGTTCCGGTGAATTGACCCAACCATTAAAGATTCGCTGTGCTCCATTATTGACGTACCAATCGAGTGTCGTATTAAAACTTGAAAACCCTAAATTTTCTACATAAGGAATTCCTTGATAACCATAATCCAATGGTGTGGATAACCCTCGTCCGCCATTTGGTCGTGTATGAGAAAAATTCGTCACAATCTCTTGCGCACGAACATTAGCCCCCTTACGAATTGTCGCTTCAGTGCGAAGGCCATTTAATCCTTTTGAACGACGGTAATTATTGATCAATACGAATGTTTGACGAGCAATTTCATCTCTTGCTTGCTCGACCGTCATCGCACTTGGTGCAGTGGTGGTCTCTTGTGGCGTTTGATCCGCTTGTTGTTGTGCGCTCTTTACACCATACCATGCGACACCTTCGTTATTC